>JBDTGD010000139.1:0-2334 GCA_039937595.1 Ginsengibacter sp.
GTTGGAATATCAAACCGAAATGAAAGAATATATCACGTTCTGAGTTTGGGTGCTTACATTCTTTTACACTGTTTATTTTATAAAATAAGAAGACGGAATTTTTGTTGCTTTACTGCTTTTTTTTAAAAGTGAATTATTTTAACCGATCAGGTTTGAATTGCGCCCGGCTTTTTCTTTTACGTTTTTATGTTCAAAGTGTCTCAGTATTGAAAATAGGAATCTAAGGAAATTTCCTGCCGACAAAGGCAGGTTTGTTTACTGCAACAATATAATTTTATCAGACCGTGACGGCCAGAAAATCAATTTTTCTAATTATTTCATAAGCTTTAACAGACTGTTTTAATCACTCTTTGATAACTTTACGTACATACATCCGGAAATGGATTTATTAACTTAAAAACCTATTGAAAAGAGATGAAACAGTATAGTCCTTATTTAATTTTATTCCTGCTACCCTTATTTTTTTATGCCTTTAATAGCCAGGCCGCCGGCATTAAAGAAACCAGCAATTCAGATGAAGCACAATTGAAAGTTCGCGAAAAGCTGGACACAGCTACTTTTGCAGCTGGTTGTTTCTGGTGTGTGGAAGCACAGTTCAGCCAATTAAAAGGCGTAAAGAAGGTAACTTCTGGATTCACCGGTGGTCATGTAAAAAATCCTTCTTACGAAGAAGTTTGCACAGGCACAACAGGCCATGCGGAAGCTTGTAATATTATTTACGATCCATCAGTAATTTCCTATGCAGAATTGTTAGCCGCTTTTTTTACCGCGCATGATCCGACACAGCTGAACAGGCAAGGCAACGATGTAGGCACGCAATACCGCTCGGCTATTTTTTACCATAATGCTTCGCAGGAAAAAGAAGCAGAATATTATATCAAAAAACTAAACGATGCAAAAGCCTATAAAAACAATATTGTAACCGTGGTGCAGCCTTACACCTTTTTTTACAAGGCTGAAAACTATCACCAGGATTTTTACAATAAAAATCCTGATCAGGCATATTGTAAATATGTGATACAACCGGAACTGGAAAAATTTCGTAAAGTATTTAAGGATAAATTGAAAAATCCATAAGATGGAACGGCTGAGGTGGTGTGGTGAGGTTGGAGTGCTCAACAGCCTTACATGAAACGCGAAAATATATTCTTAACAAGTATTAAAATTATTAATTGATGAAACTCTCGATTTTCTTAACTTCTTTTTTATTAATGTTTTTTACTTATGCCGGATGCCAGCAGCACACCGGGGTAAAGCAAGATGTTGCGGTAAAAGGACATGAAAACAATCCTTATTATTCCAACACCGATACCGCAGAACTGAATGTAACCAACGCTGAATGGAAAAAGATCCTTCCTCCTGAATTATATGCTGTAGCAAGAGAAGCAGCCACACAAGCGGCTTTTACCGGTAAATACTGGAATAAAGATCCCAAGGGCACTTATTATTGCGCTGTTTGTGGTAATAAACTTTTCAGGTCGGATGCTAAATTTGCAAGCACCTGTGGATGGCCAAGTTTTTTTGAAGCTGTGCGAAAAAATAGTGTTCTATACCGCGACGACAATTCTTTTGGCATGCATCGTACCGAAGTTCTTTGTGCCAGGTGTGGTTCTCATCTCGGCCATATTTTTGACGATGGTCCCGCTCCAACTCATAAGAGATTTTGTATGAATTCTGTTTCCCTGGATTTTAGGCCCGATAGTGGTTCATTTGCAAACAAATAAAAGATTTTATTTTAGGCACGCGGATATCTTTGTTCTGTTCGTGAATATTTATCTCTTAGATTATAAACATAACTTCAGTAATTTGGCTTTTAAAAATTCATAAAAAGCCAATGCGGAGTACCCTAATTTTAGCCGCTTTTCTAACTGTTACCATCTTCTGCAAGGCACAAACCATTGACAGAATATATTCTTTTATGAATGACGAACTTCCTGTACAGGAGTTTGGCAAATCTTCATGGGGTATATTTCTTTTAGGAAAGCCCGTAATTCCTGACAGCGCATCTTGCAACAAACTTATGGAACGGGAGTTGAAGAATGTCCCGAAAAATATCCAAAGCCAGCTATATAAAAATTGCATGGCGTTAATTAATAACTGGCCAAATAAGTTTCTTTGGGAGCAATCAAAAATGAAACATGATATTGTTGTTGCTGATACTAAACATAACTTGCCGCTTTCAATAATTTCAACATTAAAATGGTCAACACCGGAAATTCAAAAAGCAAAATTTTGGATAAAAGAATGGGACAAATCAAAGATTGATGATAGGCTAATCAATTATTCAGGCATACCGGTATTCTCAGATGATGAACAGTACGTTTTAATTTTAAG
>JBDTGD010000140.1:0-3584 GCA_039937595.1 Ginsengibacter sp.
AAGGACATTTTGAGATTGCCAATGGTGGCACTTTATTTTTGGATGAGGTTTCTAATCTTGCAAAAGATGTACAGGCTTCTTTGCTAAGAGTAATACAGGAAAGGAAATACAAGAGAGTAGGCGGCACCAAAGAAATGGATGTGGATGTAAGGATTATTGTTGCATCTAATGAAAACCTGCAGGAAGCCTATCAAAAAGGAAAATTTCGTGAAGATCTTTATCACCGGTTCAATGAATTCTCTATCAACCTTCCTCCGTTAAGAAACAGGAAAGAAGATATACCACTTTTCGCTGAGTTTTTTCTGGACAGGACTAATGCGGAGCTTCAAAAAAATATAGAAGGGTATGAAGAAGATGTAGAAGAAATGTTTTTGAATTATCCATGGCCCGGAAATCTCAGGGAATTTAGAAATGTAGTCCGACGCGCGGTTTTGCTGACTTCTTCGGGGAAAATAAATTCAAAAGTTTTGCCCTGGGAAATAACCCAGTCTTCTTTTTCTCAAAATACATTTGCCAGGAATGGTAACCATAATATTACCGTTAATGCCAGCACGACGATAAAAGAAGTGGACCTGAAAGATGCCGCCGCAAAAGCGGAATACGAAGCCATAATGAGTGTTTTAAAGGAAGTGAATTACAATAAGACAAAAGCAGCCGAAATATTAAAGATTGATCGTAAAACACTATATAATAAAATAAAAATTTACGAATCTTTGTAAGTAAAAAACCCTAAAACAGGAATTGAGCTTATTCACCTGCCGGTAACGCTGGTTTGTTGACTGTAAAAACAAAATTCAATTTTCGGTTAATCGTTACTGTTGTTTTTCTTTTGCTTCGAAAAAAATAACACTTTCAATTTTATCACATTACACTTTTGGGAAGATTTATTTTCTTGTCGATTGCCCACTTTTCAAAAAGTGCGCGGCTCAATGCTACATTCTTTTGCTTACGAATAATTTGATTGGACAGTCAAAAAAGAACGAATGGATTGCAGTCTCAAGCCGTAAACTTTTACCACCTTTCCTTAATCTATGTTAACCGGTTTTCTTAACCTACGTCATTGGTCAGATTGCCAGGCTGAATGAACTTTGTGTAAGAAATAAAAATATTATTAACCAGTAAAAAGACAAATAATGGCAAAAACAATTCTGCACAAAGCAAATACCCGCGGTCATGCCGATCATGGCTGGTTGAACAGTTATCATACTTTTAGTTTTGCAAACTATCATAATCCCGAAAGAGTTCATTTCGGTGCACTACGTGTATTAAACGACGATACCGTGAGCAAGGCAATGGGATTTGGAACACATCCACACGATAATATGGAAATCATTTCAATACCATTGGAAGGCGACCTGGAACATAAAGACAGTATGGGAAATACTACAGTGATAAAACAAGGCGACATACAGGTAATGAGCGCTGGAACCGGCATCAAACATAGCGAATACAATAAAAATAAAGATACTCCTGTAAAATTTTTACAGATTTGGGTCATTCCTAATAAAAAAAATGTTGCTCCGCGATATGATCAGATTACGTTGAACGAGAGCGACAGGCACAATAAACTTCAGCAAATACTTTCTCCCAACCAGGATGATGAAGGTGTTTGGATATACCAAAATGCGTGGTTTCATTTAGGCAAATTTGATAAAGGCGTTAGCGCTGATTATAATTTTAAACAAAACGGAAATGGGTTATATATTTTTGTTTTGAACGGAGATATCACAGTTGATGGCCAGGAATTAAATAAACGAGATGGCTACGGAATCCGGGAAACCGATAAAGTAAATATTAAAGCGGAAAACGATGCCGAATTTCTATTAATGGAAGTTCCAATGAATATTTAAATTGAATGAATTAATTTGGGTGAATAAACATATTTGAATGCATTCTAGTCCGATTGCTATCGGATTGGAATGCATTCATTTCTTCGATAAAAAAATTAGTTATGGAAAAAATACAAATCTTAAGCATTGGCCGTGATCCGGTTTTATTGCAAAACCTTTCACGATTCATCAATGAAAATCCTAAATGGGAAAGTACGGGAACGGTAGATGATGAAGTAGCTATCGAAATCTTTCATCAAAGAAAGTTTGATATAATCTTGTTCATAGATAACATAGAAGAAGCATCTCAAAAAAAATTGGTATCCCTTTTTACTTTTAATGATCCTGAAATAATTTTTATCAGGCATACGGGCGATGCTACTGGTTTACTTGCAGGCGAAATTCAGAAAGCACTGGAAAAGAGAAGAAAACCCGTAAATATTATAGACATCACGTCGCAAGCTTCAATTGGTAAAAAATCCGAAGGAGAAATTTAAATGTAATATTATTGAAACAGGCAGAAGAAGAAAAATTGATTCCATTCCAGCGGGATCAATTTTTTTTTATAATGATATCTCCATAAGAAACATTTTATTGAGTATAAGACCGTACGAAATTTGTTTGAAGATGTAAGAAAACATTAACTCTTATGATAAATAAATGTTTACGGTTACGCCCACCTGATATGTAGACCAACAGTAAAGGAACTTTTATTCAGTATTTCTATACTGCTATTTATAATTTCGCCACTCAATCTTTTTAACTTCACTTCTTTTTTAAAAATGAATTAATCTTTTTCGAATGCTGCTCGCCGAATCAAAAAGAACTTTGAAACTTGCTTTCCCAATTATCCTGGGGGAAGTAGCTCAAATGGTTCTCGGCATCGTAGATACTGCAATGGTGGGCGCTGTCAGTTACAAACAGTTAGCTGCGGCGGCTTTGGTAATGAGCGTCATTAATATCCCTTTTGTTTTTGGTATTGGCATCACCATTTCTGTGTCGCAAATGGTGTCAATGGCGCATGGTCGCCGTGACGGGAAATTGGTAAGCCATTATTTATACAACGGTTTCTGGCTTTGTGCGATTTCCGCAGTGGGCATTTCGCTGGCAATAGAATTCAGTAAAAATATTTTGTTCCATCTTGGCCAGGATGCGGAAGTCGCAAAGTTTGCGTTGCCCTATTTGCAAATTATGGGTTGGTCTGTAATTCCGATGTTGTTATTCCTGGCTTTGAAGCAATTCACTGATGGCCTTGAGTTTACAAAAACAGCGATGATACTTTCTTTGTCAGCAATTCCGATAAACGCTTTTTTAAACTGGTTATTGATTTATGGGAACTGGGGCTTTCCGCGTATGGAACTGGTGGGAGCAGGGCTGGGCACTTTGATCACAAGAATACTGATTTTTGTCGTCTTGGCTTTAATTGTTTTATACCATAAAACATTCCGAAAATATGTAGCTGTAAGAAGCAAGGTGTGGAAATTAAACTGGCTAACAATGAAAGAATTGCTCCACATAGGCATTCCCAGCAGTTTTCAAATTTCAATGGAAGCTGGTGCATTTGCTGTTTCCGGAATATTAATTGGTACTATTGGCGCTGTAGAACAGGCAGCGCACCAGATAGCATTAAGCCTGGCTTCACTTACTTTTATGGTTTCAATGGGTTTATCGCAGGCAGGATCTATCCGCACCAGCAATGCCTTTGGACGCAACGATCGCAATGCTATCCGATTAATTGGAAAAAGTACCATTATC
>JBDTGD010000141.1:0-15844 GCA_039937595.1 Ginsengibacter sp.
ATGAATTAATACCAACTGAAGATTTTTGCATATACAACAATATTGAATATTCATTTATCCACTCGCTGGAAGATTCAGGGTTGATAAGCGTTACATCGGTTGAGCATACCACTTATATTTCTGCTGATGATTTACAAAAATTAGAAAAATTTGCCAGGTTGCATTACGATCTTGACATTAATATTGAAGGAATAGAAACGATTCATTACCTCCTTGAAAAAATTGAAGAAATGCAGAAGGAGATTTTGAATTTGAAGAATAGCATTCATTGAACCTGATTTCTCTTCCGCGGAAAAAAGCCGTGCAATACCAAAACTTCACATCGCCAGTCGTTCAGCATTAATAAACCAGATTTTCTATTGTTGATAAATCAGAATTCTATCTATGGCTTCCATAATCGTTTTAATTGTACTTATCCTGCTGGCTGTATTCTTCATAAAATACAAAAGGCCTTTAAAAAAGATTATTCTTCCCGATAATTATCAACAACTATTAGCACAGCATATTTCCTACTACAACAGGCTCGTCGAAAAAGATAAAAGAAGATTTGAAGAAAAAATAAAAGAGTTTTTAGGCTATATTTCTATCAATGGTGTAAATACTGATGTCACTGATATCGATAAACTGTTGGTTGCATCCAGCGCCGTGATTCCTATTTTCGGTTTTGATAAATGGAGATATTACAACCTGAAAATAGTACTCCTCTACCCTGCTACTTTCAACAAAAGCGAATATCTCGCTCCAGGCTACGAACAAAATACCTTGGGAATGATTGGAAACGGTCCCATGCAGCGAATAATGATCCTGTCAAAACCAGCTTTGCACCAGGGTTTTCTTAGGGAAAATTTAAATGAAAATACAGGCATTCACGAATTTGTTCATTTACTCGATAAAGAAGACGGCGATGTTGACGGATTGCCCGAAGCGCTTCTCAATAGAAAATACAACGCAAGATGGATTGAACTAATCAACCAAAATATAGAGACGATATTAAGTGGCCACTCAGATATCAATTATTATGGAGCCTCCAACAAGGCAGAATTCTTCGCGGTCACTTCTGAATATTTTTTCAACAGCCCGGAATTATTCAAACAAAATCATCCGGAACTCTTCACCTTAATGTGCAAAATATTTAATCAAAATGCCATCCAACCTTCTTTTGGAAATTCAGTTTTCCCTGCCTCGACAACATCGGTTCCAGAGAGTTAGTCTGAAGTTCATTACGATAAGTTTCTTATTTTTCAATTGCAATAATCAGTCTCATTCGTATAAAAAATTAATTTTTAAGAAATGCCAAAAAAAAGCGCAGGAATACTTTTGTATCGTTTTAGAAATGAAATCCCCGAGGTTCTGTTAGTTCATCCTGGCGGACCTTTCTGGGCAAAAAAAGATACAGGAGTATGGTCTATACCAAAAGGAGAGATCGAAGAAAATGAAGATCATTTTGCGGCTGCAAAAAGAGAAACGACTGAAGAAACCGGCATCAACCTGGCAACTCTTGATGCATCTTCATTCACAGAATTAAGTCCGGTAAAAATAAAAAGTGGTAAAATAATTTTCACCTGGGCGGTCGAGGGAGATTTCGATACCAATGAAATAAAAAGCAATCCATTTGAAATGGAATGGCCACCTAAGTCAGGACAAAAAAAACAATTTCCCGAGGCAGATAAAGCGGGGTGGTTTTCAATTGAAGAAGCAAAAATTAAAGTCAACGAAGGCCAGGTGGCTATTTTGGAAGAGCTTGCTGGTAAAATAAAAATAGGATGAAACCCGGGAGCAAAGCGAAAAGTAACAATAAGAGTTATTTGCCTGCCTTTGCTGGTAGGCAGGTTCGTTTACTGCCAAAACTTATTCATGAGCCCGATTATTGATTAATTGAAACCGGTCGCCATCAAACAGCCCTTTGTCACTTAATTTTAAATGTGGGATTACCAATAAAGCCATGAAAGATAAAGTCATAAATGGCGCAGATAATTCTGAACCGAGCCGTTTTGCAGCAACATCAATATCAGCGTACATCTCAGCAACTCTATAACCATCTTCATTAATCATTAAACCTGCAACAAACAAGGGCAAAATTTTATTGACATTGCTGTTGGTAATATCAGCGACGCTTACACCACCCTGCGATTGAATGATAAGGTTGACAGCTTCACAAATACTTTCGTCATCTACGCCGACAGCAATAATATTGTGACTGTCATGCGCAACGGAAGAAGCAATAGCACCATTTTTTAATCCAAAATTTTTTACGAATGCTTTGGCCACCGGTGCATCGTGATAACGATTAACTACGACCATCTTTAAGACATCCTTTTCAACATCGCTCTCACAATAATCATCATCGTTCATGTTGCGAGCGAAGCCCACTTCTGAAGCAAGAATTTTATTAGTAATTAATTGTCCGTCTAAAGCCTGAATAATTTCTCCGGGGAATTCTGAAAATCTTATCTTAAAATCATTCCGATGTTTAAGGGAGCAGTTAAAATTATTAATGAGTGCAGATGGTTGCGTTTTAATTTTGGATACGCCATTTTCTGCAACCAATTCACCATTGATATAAGTTGCCTTCACATTAAATTCCGTTAAATCATTTATTACAATGAAGTCTGCAGGATCACCTTCTCTTAACATTCCTGCATTCATTTTATAATGTTTCACAGGATTGATACAGGCTGCCTTTAAGACTTTAAAAACATTAATTCCTTTGGCCACTGCTCTTTTACACAATTCATTAATGTGACCTTTTACCAAACTATCAGGATGTTTATCATCGCTGCAAAACATTATTTCATCTTCATGATCATTTAATAAATCAATCAACGCTTCAAAATTTTTAGCAGCGCTGCCTTCACGGATCAGAATTTTCATTCCGTATTTTAATTTATCCAGCGCTTCTTCTCTTGTAAAGCATTCGTGATCGGTGCTGATGCCTGCTTCTATATATTTTTTTGCATCGTTTCCACGCAGGCCCGGTGCATGCCCATCTATCGGCTTTATATATTTTTTTGCCGCTTTTATTTTTGCATAAACTTCTTGATCATTGTGAAGCACTCCGGGAAAATTCATCATCTCACTCAGGTAATAAATATCTTTCCGAGATAAAAGTTGTTCTACTGCATCTGCGTCCAACGCTGCGCCCGCCGTTTCAAAAACTGTTGCAGGAACACAACTTGGCGCGCCAAAATGAAATTTAAAAGGAACTGTTTTTCCATTGGCAATCATAAACTCTACACCTTTGATACCGCAAACATTGGCAATCTCATGTGGATCGCTAATCGTAGCAACCGTTCCATGCACTACCGCTAATTTTGCAAACTCCGATGGAATGAGCATCGAGCTTTCTATATGCACGTGTGCATCTATAAATCCGGGAGCTATAAACGGAAAATCTTTTTGGGCGCTACCTGCTTTTTCAATGGATTTTATCAACCCATTCTCTATAAATATTTTGCCAAAAAATATCTCTCCATGCCCGATATCCACTATATTTCCTTGCAAAGAAAAAGTCATAAATCAACTATTTATTATTGTCATTTACAGGAGAAAAAAATCTCTCAAAGAAAAGCAAGCCAATAGCATTAAACAGATTTACTTATTAGCAAAGTATTTATCGCCCAGTGCTTCATCATCATTGTAAATATCTTTGTAAAAAGTAATCTTATCATCTCTACCTATACAGGTAAAATATTCAATATATAGATGCAGCCTGTTCTTTATCATTACTGTTTTTCGATCCTTTTTTACGATCCAGGTTTTTAAAGAATCTATATTATATGGAGGCGGATGATTGCCCTTGGCAGAAAGACTGTCTCCCCTTGCGATATAAAATGCCAGATCTTCCCATTTCTGCACGCGCACACAGCCGTGGCTTAGAGCTCTGTTGGCATTAGCAAACAAATATCGCTGATTGGTATCATGTAAATAAACACTGTAGGGATTATTAAAATTGAATTTAAAAATTCCCAGGGCGTTATCATCGCCGCTTCCTTGTACAACTTTCCAGGGAATGCCTTTTTTGTATTTCGTCCAGTCAACGGTAAATGGATCTACTTCATCTCCTTTGTAATCTACAAGACTAAACCCTTTCCTGGCAAGGTATCCGGGATCCTTTTTTAAAGCCGGCAAAATTTCCTTCTTGATAATACTTTCGGGAATGGTCCAATTGGGGAAAATGACCATGTTAGAAATCTCAGAGTGCAAAAGGGGCGTTTGCGTAGTTGGCTTTCCTACAATAACTTTTGATTTAAATATGACAGTATCGTGATCCCAAAGTTCCAGGTAAAATCCGGGGATATTTACCCACACATAAGTTTCCGGCAGATCAGAAAGATTTTTATAACGGTCAAGCGTGATCGCAATCCTTCTAAACTTTTCATTATCGTTGTTGTTCAAAGAACTGATAGTTCCCTCGCCCGGCTTTCCATCTGCAGCAAGTTTTTCCCGGGCCTGGTATTTTTTTATTTCATGACTCAACATTACCGAATCAGGCAATGAGATACTGTCAATACCAAAACCCGATTGTAATAATCTTTCATTAAGTTCTTTTTTGAATGCCAATGTATCTGTGTAAGGAAAATCAATATGCAGGTACCTGGTTGTATCCATGTTAGCTACGAAATCTTTTAGTGCTTCTCTTAGCGATCTATAATGAATGTTAACAGGCTCCACACTCTGAAATATATTTGAAACCTGGGAAGAAGACGAGGATTTATCAAGATTCGCTATGAAAAAAGAATCAATATAATTATCCTTTGTAGCTATAGAAAGACTATCTGGAATTATCCTGCCTTGCTTTAAATCCTTAAGCGTTTTCATGAAAGCGTCGCTCAGCATCAAATCCGCTTTTGTCCATGCTATCGCATCCATCCTGACCAAAGAATCATTACTGATCCTTGTGCGCAAAGAATCTAATTCGCGGAAATGATAATCTTCCGGATAAAGGCCATAGTATCTTGAATTTTTTATGAACTCAAACATCGAGTCTGCTACGGGATTCCAGTTTTCTTCCTTGCTCCATATTCCACGAAAATTATTCTTTTCATAAAATGAATTCAAGATTTGCAGGTCGGTAAGCGTCAGTGAGTCATTTATTTTTCCGTTATGCTCTTTTGCAAAAAGTAAGACAGACTTAATATTGCCGGAGACCTGGTCATCCATCTTTTCCGGCACTTTTACAATCTCTTTTTCCTTTATTTCAGTATGAGTATTACAGCCGGCCCAGCATAAGACTAAAAACAAAACTGTAATTCTTTTTACTACGGTCACTCTCAGAAGCATAGATTGCTTTTAAATTTTAATTGTTTAATTCTAATTCGACAATGCTATGAATAGGATTTGCAGAACAAGGAATTTATACAAATATCTGTGGTAATTTTTATATTTCATTATCCCCGTATCTTAAATGTGTTTTAAAGCCTCAAAAATAACTAATAGTATGGTTTTGATTATTTAAAAATATCTAAGTTTTGCAAAATGATTTAGGATTTTATTCGAATCAAAAAAAGAATGACTGTACCAGCGTAATTCGTTTCTACTCGTCAGCGGTTAATCCTGCCTAAACATTCCAGGTTTCACTCTCATTCTAACGAATCTTTAATTATTAAGAATTCTGACGGTATTGCTTCGTTTAGGGTGATCTTTTGGTGCAAACGCTATTTTACTAATAATTGTTATCTTTTTACCATATTACACACTTAGCGATATTAACCTTTAAAAGCCCGGAAAATCCAAAAACCGGATATGAAAGAAATAAAAATTCGTTTTCATTTTTGTAAGCCGACAATTTTTAGAGGCGGCTAATTCTTCAAAACATATTCCCTTATCTTATTTGTAAATCAAAATAGTTTGAATTCAGGAATAAATTAAATTTGTCATCAATTTATTTAAGAAAATGGCACTATTAGAAAAGCAGCTCCTGATAAAAAGATCGAAAATTCCCGGAGCGGGAAAAGGTTTGTTCACTAAAAAATTCATACCAAAAGGCACCCGTATTATTGAATACAAAGGCAAAATCACGACCTGGAAAGACGTATTGTCCGGAGATGAATTTAACGGCTATGTTTATTACGTTACCCGCAACCATGTGATAGATGCTATGGCCCGAAAAAATTCATTAGGAAGATATGCTAATGACGCCAGGGGATTGAGTAAAATAAAAGGATTGGTAAATAACACCCGCTATGTAGAAGACGGGAAAAAAGTTTTTATGGAAGCCGTAAAAAATATTCCGGAACAAACAGAGATATTAGTTTCTTATGGAAAAGAATATTGGGGAGTTATCAATGAAAATAAAAAGATACACGAGAGGGAGCAAAAATTAAAACAGAAATCAAATTTGAAATTATCAAAGAGCGCGTCTAGATCTGCCAGGTAATTTGAAAGCTCTCGTCCCAAAATTTCTATTTCCAAATATTCATTTTTTCAAGAAATAATTATGGCTAAAAATTAGCAGAGAAAAAACAAAGACTAAACAATTTTATCAGGAATACAGTAATTTATTTTTAATTCTTTATAGATCTAATCATTTTACATGAAGGGAATGCTGCATTTTTTGTATGGGCGAAAAAAGTTTTTAGTTTTCCAATTGGTTTTAATAATATGCAAATTGGGGAGTTTCACTATAAAATGATTATTCCATTCAAGTCTTACAGTGGAGCAACGTTTAATCAGGATTCTCAATTAAAAAGATGCGTTAGTAGATTGAAAAACTTCAATTTAAAAGAAATTCCCATACAATCAACTTTAATTTTCTTCTTTATAAAAATTAGATAACTTCATATTCTTTCCATTTTTATTGTTGATTAAAATCCGATCATGGTAACAAAACCCCCTTTTTCTTCTTTTAATTTTTTTGAAACCTTATTTAACAGGACTGAAGAAAATAACATTCTTCTTTTGGATAAGCAGGGACAAATTGTAGCCGTAAACAAAGCGTTTAGTGTTTCATTTGGTTACAGTAAAAAAGAGTTGACAGGCAAAAATTTCGCCATGCTGTTTACAGCAGAAGATCAGAAAAACGGAAAACCAAAAAAGGAAATTGCGAAAGTGTTAAAGACCGGCCAGGCTGCGGACAACAACTACCTGGTTAAAAAAAATCAAACAATAGTATGGGTTTCGGGCGAAGCCGTATTGGTAAACAATGAAACTGGCGAAAATTGTATTTTAAAGATTATCCAGGATATCAACCGTGAGAAAAACATTGAAAAAACTGCTTTGGAATTCAGCAATTTCAATGAAAATATTTTAGCCGCTATTGAAGACGTAGTAATAGTGCTGGACGATAAAATGAAGATTTTGAAGAAGAACCACGCTTTCAATTATTTATTCAAAGTTTCATCGACCGGAAAGCACGTTAAAAATTTCAAAGAGTTAATAAAGCCTTTTGACCCTTATGGAATACTCATCAATCAAATAAGGAATACCATAAAAAATAAAAAGAGATCCCCGATTCAAACTGTTGAAATAGAAACGGCCACCGGCGAAAAACGATTCTTTGATTTCAAATGCAGTCCCCTAGTTCAAGCAGATGAAAGCCATAATTTATTACTGGTGATACACGATATTACAGCTCATAAACAAATAGAAAAAGAAAGAGAAGATGTAATAGGTTTTGTATCGCACGAACTTAGGAACCCACTTGCCAACCTGATGCTTTGCAACGAAATAATAAGTGAATGTTTAAAAGAAAATAATCAAAAAGAAGCTGAAGACATGTTGCACCGCAGCAAAAATAATATCGCGCGGCTGAATAAAATGATAGCGGAACTTTATGATGCTACCAGGGTTAATTCCGGTATTCTAAAATTGGAAATGAAACCCTTTAATTTTCAGCAAATGATCGAGGAAGCAATAGAGACTGTTCAATCGCTTCAACCGGCGTATAGTATCCTATTAAAAGGCGAAAGCAATTTTGAAGTAACTGGTGACAGGTACCGGCTGATACAGGTTATAACCAATTTTCTTGGCAATGGTATTAAGTATTCTGATGGAAATAAAAATGTTGTTCTTGATATTGAGCATGATAAGAAACGGGTAACCGTTTCAGTAAAAGATGAAGGGCTTGGCATTTCGGCGGAAAATCTTGAGCATGTTTTTGAACGTTTTTTCAGAGCGGAGAAAACAAGAAACGTAGAAGGAATTGGCCTGGGTTTGTATTTGTGCAAACAGATCGTAAAAGCCCATCATGGAACAATCTGGGCTGAGAGTAAAGAAGGAAAAGGTTCTGTATTTTATTTTTCAATACCGCGGTAAAACAAGAAGAACGTCAATTAATCTTCGCTTTATTTTTCTTATTCGCAATTTCTTTTTCTTTTTCCTGGACCGATTTTTTTCCTGCTTCCACTTCTATAGTTTTGGTAGTAACGGCATAATCATCGGGATGAATCCTTGAGCCGTATTTTAATGCGAAAGCTTTGGTAAATTCCGCCCCAAAATAAAGAATGATCGCAGAATAATAAACCCATAGTAATAGAATAACCAGCGAACCTGCAGCGCCGTAAGTGCTGCCTACGTTGCTTTCCCTGATATAATAGGAAATTCCGAATTTACCCAGCATAAATAATACAGCAGTTACAATAGCACCTGCTGCTACATCTTTCCATTTAATTTTTGCATCCGGCAATACCTTAAATATAGCGCCGAAAATTACCGCAGTAATAATTAAAGTAATCACGAGATTAATAATATAAAAAAGTAATACGGTTACATCGGGAAACCTGGTTTGTAAAGCGCCACTAAATCCATCTATGAGAGTGGAAAGCGTCAGCGAAACCAACAGCAGAAATCCCAGGCCGATGATGATAGAAAAAGACAAAAAGCGATTTCTTAAAAATTGCAACAGTCCGCTTTTAGGTTTGGGTTTTAAACCCCAGATAGAATTAATAGAATCCTGTATCTGCGCAAATACCGTAGTAGCGCCCACTACAAGAGTAATGATTCCGATAGCCACTGCCATATCGCTTTTACCTGAAAGCGACGCGTTCTTTATCATTTCCTGCAGTTGCAAAGCTGTGTTTGAGCCGACAAAATTTTCGAGTTGTCCGTACACTTTTCCCTCGGCAGCATCTTTCCCTAAAAAAATACCACTCAGTGAAATAATAATGATCAGCAAAGGTGCTAAAGAAAAAATAGTATAGTATGCAAGCGAGCTGCTCATCTTCATTACCTTATCATCTGAAAATCCATTGAGTGAATTTTTTACGACTTCCCAAATGCCTTTAACGGTCATCTTTTCTTTCATCATTTTCGTTTAATGTTGCTACTGCAAAAAAGCTACCAACTTATCCGTGCCAGCAGTAAATCAACTTTTAAAGACGATTCCCATTTTATGGAAGCCACAAAGCATGTTTATTTTTCGGGCAATCTTTCTTCTTGTTTTTTTTACATTCGCTTAAACAAACTCTACCAAAAATTTTCAGGAAGCTTCCAAATCAAGTTAACCAATAACTAAATACTTTTTCGTTATTTTGTGCCCACAAAAAATAAAAAAAAATTATGTGTGGAATAGTTGGTTATATCGGGCCGAGAGAAGCTTATCCCATTATCATTACAGGTCTTAAAAGACAGGAATACCGTGGCTACGATAGTACGGGTGTTGCTTTGATCAATGAAAATGGCCTGTCGGTATATAAGAAAAAAGGCAAAGTGGCTGAACTGGAACAATCCCTCATAGGCAAACCGGTAAATGCTCATATCGGTATCGGGCACACGCGTTGGGCCACGCATGGTGAGCCTAGCGATGTAAATGCCCATCCTCATCAGAGCAACAACGGAAAACTCGCAATGATACATAATGGTATCATTGAAAATTACGCGCAGCTAAAATCCGAGCTGATTAAAAAAGGTTACACTTTTAAAAGTGAAACTGATACGGAAGTGCTGCTTAATTTTATAGAAGAGATTCAAAAAAATACGCAATGCCAGCTTGAAGAAGCCGTGCGCATCGCATTAAAAAGAGTGTCAGGAGCGTATGTGATTTTATTACTAGACCAGGATAATCCTGATACGATTATCGCTGCGCGTAAAGGAAGCCCGCTGGTAATCGGCATTGGCAAAGATGAACATTTTCTTGGCTCAGATGCTACGCCAATGCTGGAATACACCAAGGAAGTGGTGTATGTCAACGATTATGAAATCGCGATTATAAAAGCAGGTGAGTTGATTTTAAAAAATCTCGGTAACGAAAGGCAAATGCCTTATATCAGCAGCCTTGATTTAGAATTGGCCGCAATAGAAAAAGGTGGTTTTGATCATTTTATGCTCAAAGAAATTTATGAGCAGCCTGCAACTATTTACGATTGCTTACGGGGAAGGTTAGACGCAGAAAAAGGGACCATCACCATGAAAGGAATACAGGATAACATCGATGCGCTCATCAATGCGCCCCGATATATTATAATTGCGTGCGGGACAAGTTGGCATGCTGCTTTGGAAGCAGAATATATTATTGAAGAGCTTTGCCGCATTCCGGTAGAGGTAGAGTATGCATCTGAGTTTCGTTATAGAAATCCAATCGTAAATAAAGGCGATGTAATTATCGCCATTTCACAAAGTGGGGAAACTGCCGACACTTTAGTCGCAATAGAAAAAGCAAAAGAACAGGGTGCTTTTATTTTTGGAATTGTAAATGTGGTTGGTTCATCTATTTCGCGTGCCTCACATGCTGGCGCTTATACCCACGCAGGCCCTGAAATTGGCGTAGCTTCTACAAAAGCATTTACAGCTCAGTTGGCTGTACTAATGATGATCGCTTTAAAAATTGCAAAAGAAAAAGGAACGATTGATAATTCGAGATATACAGAGTTACTGTTTGAATTAGAAAATATTCCTGAAAAAGTAGATTCCATTTTAAAAAATGGAGATGCATTAAAACCCGTTGCCGAAAAGTATAAAAATGCGGTCAACGCACTTTATCTTGGCAGGGGATATAATTTTCCGATAGCGCTGGAGGGAGCGCTGAAACTAAAAGAAATTTCTTACATCCATGCTGAAGGTTATCCTGCTGCTGAAATGAAACACGGACCGATTGCATTAGTTGACAACGAACTTCCGGTGGTTTTTGTCGCAACAAAAGATGAATACCATGCCAAAATTGTAAGCAACATTCAGGAAATAAAAGCACGCAAAGGAAAAGTGATCGCAATCATTACCGAAGGTGACGACATCATTCCTTCAATGGCGGATGATGTATTTTTTGTACCTCCGGCAAATGAAGTGGTAGCACCACTTTTGAGCGTGATTCCTTTACAATTACTTTCATATTATATCGGCGTTTCCAAAGGTTGCGATGTGGATAAACCGAGAAACCTCGCGAAGTCGGTAACGGTGGAGTAGAAGTAATCATCAGCGAAAAGCATTTAGTAATTAGTTACCAGTATTGGTAAGCCGTAATTGGCTACAAATGACTTATTAAAATTTTCCTTTAAATTTAGTATAATTAACAGGACAGAATATGGATGAAACTCAAAGCAAAATTATCTCAAAAAGTTTCACGAAATTAGAAGTTTGGATTTGTAAATTGGCCAAGGCGGTAATTGAATAAAAAATAGTTGCCATTACTTATAATCATAACTCATCACTCTTATTTCTTAACTCATAACTCTTAACTTATCACTCCCTATCATGAATATCATTACAAAACACGCCATAAACGATCTGGGTTACAATTTTATTGATCCAAAATATATCCCGGAAGGAGAAGATGAATATTATTTAAGGAATCAGCAAAATAATAATGGCATTGATTATCGCCGTCTTTCAGGATTTGAAATCGAAATCCTTATTCGCAACGGGAATACTTCCGATGACTGGGGAAAGATCTTCGTTTCAAAAGAATTTGATCCGGTACTGGTAAAAAATTCCAATTTTCACGGGCTTGTGCGTATTGGAAAACTCGAGCCATATTATCTTGAATTCCACAACCTCAGAATGCCAGTCGGTATTTACAACAGTCAAATAATTAGTTGTGATTTTGGTCACAATGTTTGTATCAATAACGCCAGTTATCTCAGCCACTATATTATTGGTGATGAAGTAATGATCTCTAATGTAAATGAACTGGCAACAACAGATTATTCAAAATTCGGAAATGGAATTTCAAAAGAAGGAGAAAAGGAATCCGCAAGGGTTTGGATAGAAGTGCGAAATGAAAATGGAGGCAGGCATATAGCTCCGTTCAACAGGATGCTTCCAGGAGATGCCTATTTGTGGAGTAACAGTCCACAAGACACGGTCCTCCAACAACGCTTCATAGAACTTACCCAAAAAGAATTTGATCACAAAAGAGGTTATTACGGAACCATTGGCGATCGCTGCGTTATAAAAGATTGCGACATTATTAAAGATGTCAAAATAGGAACCGACGCTTACATTAAGGGCGCCAATAAATTGAAGAATCTTACCATCAACAGTGATAAAGAAAGAACATCGCAAATAGGCGAAGGTTGCGAAATGGTAAATGGTATTGTTGGTTTTGGATGCAGGATATTTTACGGTGTAAAGGCAGTGCGTTTTGTAATGGCTGCTCATTCACAATTAAAATATGGGGCCAGGTTGATCAACTCTTATCTCGGAAATAATTCCACCATTTCGTGCTGTGAAGTTTTGAACACGCTTATTTTCCCCAATCATGAGCAGCATCATAATAACTCTTTTTTATGTGCTTCATTAGTAATGGGTCAAAGCAACATTGCTGCCGGGGCAACTATCGGAAGCAATCATAATAGTCGTGGAGCTGATGGCGAACTCATCGCAGGACGCGGCTTTTGGCCGGGACTTTGTGTGAGCCTGAAACACAATTCAAAATTTGCTTCATTTGCTATTTTAGCCAAGGGCGATTTTCCTTTTGAAATGAATATCCCGATTCCGTTTTGTCTTATAAGCAATGATGTATCTAATGATAAATTGATTTTGATGCCCGGCTATTGGTTTCTGTATAATATGTACGCGCTGGAACGTAATGCGTGGAAATTTGACAACAGAGACCAACGAACAGAAAAGATTCAAAAAATAGAATTCAATTACCTCGCTCCCGACACCATCAATGAAATGTTCACTGCAATAGAATTACTATTAAAATTAAAAATTGATGAACATGGAAATGCCGAGATTGAAGGAGTAGAAAACAGTACGAGAAAAACTGAAGTAGTAAAAGTGAAACAGGTGTTGGAATTATTTAAAGAACTTGTTTCCTATTATGGAACAGTTCAATTATTGAAGTATTCAAAAGAAAATAAATTTTCTTCTTTTGAAGAATTTAAAAAAAGTATTCCTGTGAAAATATCAAGAACCGAATGGAAGAATATTGGCGGCCAGTTAATTCCTGTATCAGATGTTAACAAGCTGAAAGCAAAAATTAAAGACTACAAAATTAATACATGGAGTGAAGTGCATGACTTTTACGTGCAGGCAGGGGACGATTATGAAAAAAATAAGCTAATACACGCGTTCAGCTCCTTATGCGAAATCGAAAATATTACTTCAAGGCAATTCACTCCTGAATTTTTCATCGGGTTGTTACAGCGCGCTGTGGTCACCAAAACATGGATGAGCAAAGGGATTTATGAATCGCGGGCTAAAGACTATACAAACCCCTTCCGCAAAATGGTGTATGAGTCTAAAGACGAAATGGACACAGTGATAGGAAAGATTGAAGACAATCATTTTATACAAGACCAGTTTAAAGAACTCGAATCTTTTGAAAAAACCGTAAAAAACTTTATCAAGAAATTTGGGAAATGAGGTAGCAATCGTAAATCTTCAAGAGTGAATCAATAAGAGGAATTTAAAAATTGAATGGTAGATTTTCTATTGAGATTTGGATTAAAAGCATTTCCAAAAACTCAACTGGCAGTAAACAAACAATTAAATAGAATTTTTATTCTCTCTTTTTCGAAAAAAAAATATGCTGCACTCAAATATTTTTCAAAAAAGATTCCACTGCCAACAAATAACTTTTCAATCCAAAACCTGAAATAGAGCCGGCACATTTTGCGGATATGTGAGAAAATTTTCGAAAATCTTCACGCGCATATACATTAGAAATATGCACTTCAATCACGGGCGCTTTTATAGACGCAATGGCATCACCGATGGCAACAGAAGTATGTGTGTAAGCCCCGGCATTTAAAATAATACCATCAGCTTTTTTATCAGCAGCCTGTATTTCATTGATCAGTTCGCCTTCCACATTGCTTTGAAAATAATCAAAATCAATACTTTCATATTTTTTTCGAAGCTTTTGAAAATAATCTTCAAAAGTTTCAGATCCATAAATACCAGGTTCCCTGGTTCCAATAAGATTTAAATTGGGGCCATTAATTATCGATAATTTCATAAAAGAAATTTACTGGTGTGCGCTTTTTTCATCTAACATCCGTATCCTTCTGCATAGCATCTGCAAAATACCTTTTAGTACTTCCTGGTCTTTAGAGAGAATTTTATAGAAAGGCAGTTGATCCAATTTGAAAAAAACGCTATCCTCATTGCAGGTAGCAGATGCCGACCTGGATTCCGAATCTAAAAGAGACAACTCTCCAAAGACTTCGTTTTCTTTAAGGATGGCGAAAGTATAGCCTCCGTCGTGAATACGGACACTCCCTTTTTCTATAATGTACATGCATTCGCCAATATCTCCTTTCGCAAAAATTGAGTCACCATTTTTTAATGAGATAACTTCCAAAATGTTTGCAATAATTTCCAGGTCTGCTTCAGGTGTGTTTTTAAAAATGTCTGTTTTCTTAAGTAAGGATACTTTTTTTGTTGTATGCATATTTTTAAAGATGGGCGTTTAATTTCCTAAAACTACAAAATAATTTTTGATAGATATTACTAAAAATATCATTTCGATAAATTTTTGGCGATCGAAATTAATGAACAAACTAACAAAGAAGTTCGTTTAGTTTGCGATCATTTTAAAAAACTCATCAAATAAATAACGGCTATCGTGCGGTCCCGGAGTAGATTCGGGATGGTATTGCACTGAAAATGCAGGACGATCTTTTAATCTTATACCTTCTACCGAATCGTCATTTAAATTGATATGGGTAATCTCAATATTTGTATCCTTTTTTACACTTTCGGCGTCTACACCAAAGCCATGGTTCTGTGTTGTGATCTCACATTTACCTGTGATCAAATTTTTAACCGGATGATTTAAACCTCTATGGCCATGATGCATTTTAAAGGTAGGGATGCCATTAGCGAGCGCTAATAATTGTTGCCCGAGACAAATTCCAAAAAACGGCTTCCTTGCGTTTAGAATTTGCTTTACCGTTTCAACGGCATAAAACATTGGCTCAGGATCACCGGGGCCATTACTGATAAAATAGCCATCGGGATTGAATTTTTCCAACTCTTCAAAAGGTGTCTTTGCATTAAAGACTTTCACATAGGCGCCCCTTTCTACGAAACAATTCAAAATATTTTTTTTAATGCCGTAATCCAACACAGCAATTTTTATTTTACTGTTTGCGTCACCAACCGTATATCCGTCTTTCGTCGATACTATGGAGGCTAGTTCCAGGCCGGCCATAGAAGGCACTTGCGATAAAATCTTTTTCAAATCATCGATATCATTATTATCTGAAGAAATGATGCAGTTCATAGCTCCTGCTTCTCTTATATGAATTACCAAAGCCCTGCTATCAATACCATCAATGGCTACAATGTTTTGTTTTTCAAAATATTCCTGTAATGAATTATCAGCGGCAAAACGTGAATATTGTTCTTCAAGATTCCTGCCAATGATTCCCTTTACTTTTATAGAATCGCTTTCTACTTCGTTTTCATTGATACCATAATTACCAATATGAACACTATTCATAATTACGATCTGACCATAATA
>JBDTGD010000142.1:0-11774 GCA_039937595.1 Ginsengibacter sp.
TAACCTTTTTTTTATTTGAATCGACAATTTTTTTCTGAGTGCGGATCTGTTGCGTATCCGATATTTTTTGCAAAGAGCTGTCATTGATATTTTGTGCAGATGAGGATGAGATGCATAAAATAATTAGAGCGATTGTACCAAAAAAAATAGAAAATTTCATTTTCATTTCGTCAAAAATAGTTGATATAACCAAATGATATCTTGGAAGAATTTCTGATATCAAAATTTACATCGTTTCTTTTGCCCACGGCATAGCTCAGATTTAGTAAACCAAACTTGGTTTCAAATGCTAAACCTATGCCACCGCTTATAAACGAATTAGAATAGGATGTAGTATTAAATTTCGTTTGAGTAGCCCCAATATCTGAAAAACCAAAAAAATACGAGTTCGTTCCCACCAAATACCTGTATTCTACAGTGAAAACCCCATATTGATTGGCATAGATACTTTCTTCGTCGAAGCCTCGCAGTATGTTATAACCACCTATCCTGAACAATTCATTTTGAAAAGTTTGGGGACTTTTGAGAATGCCTACTTTCAAAGCTGTTTTTAAAGCGCTCCTTTTGCCAACTGCAAAATAATGTGCCAGGGAAGCTATTATTTTAAATTGGTAAGTTTTTAATTTAACAGAATCATATAATGAACTAAAATTAAAAGAGGAATCTGAAGGATCTTTGAGGTTAGTAATATCATTATTCGGAGTTGTTTTTTTTATTCCTGCCGTTGCAACAATATCTATCTCATTTCCTTTCCGCGGATTCAAACGGTAGTTCGTATTTATAAAATGATAGCCAATTCCAACATTTTCGGAACCGACATCAATGTTGGGTGGCAGCATTTTTGTCGCAATAATTAGAGTTGTATCAATGCCGCCGGAAAGTAGGTTGCTTTGCTCTTTCTGATAAAATATTTTAAAGGTGTTTGTTGAGGAAATGTCAAATTCAACACCCAACATACCGTTGATCTGCAGGTAAGAAGAATCCTGTTTTAGTAGATCAAAGGAAAAATCAATTCCGAAATTTGAATTAAGAATATAAGGATGCGTATAACCCAGGTTTAATCTCGGCGACTGCGGTTGGAGTTGTTGCCAGTTCACAAGAATTCTTTCGCCGTTGCCAAGGGAATTCTTTAAATCCAGGTGAACGTCTGCTGTCAACAGCGACTTTCCTGTAATTGTATTTGCGGGCGCAAAACCAACCAAAACATTAATCTGGCTGCTTCGCTTTGGCGCCAGGTACAAATTGAGGGTAGCACCCGTACCGTACATAGTTACATCCGACGATTGTTGCTCCTGCAAAAAAGGCAAATCACTCAATAACTTTGAAATGTTTTTCAATTTCTTAAAATTATAGACGCCTCCATTATAAATCCCCAAATAATGTTGAAGAAATAAATTTTTAATTTTCACTTTTCCGTAGATCCTTATACTGTCTATATGGTAAAGTGCTCCTTTATTTACATATAATAGCGCACTTACTTTGTCATTATTTATTTCAACTTTTTTTAGCGAAACTTCAGCAAAAGGATAACCGTTATTTTCATAATATTCAAGAATTTTGCTCTGTTGCGTTTGCAAACGGTAAAAATCCATTTGTTTATTTTCAAATTGTTTTTCATTCCAGCCGGTTTGCTCCAACACAAAAGGATCTATACTATCAGTAGAAATTTGCGCCCAGGTATATTTTCGTCCGGGGTATATTTTCATAATTGCAGAAGTAGAACCATACAAAACAGAATCGACCGATGCTGTCGGAAACCCTTTATTTAACAAAGCTCCGGGCAATTTATTGATGTAAAGCGTTGCATCATCTTTTGTTTCAAATAATGTTTTTAAACCGAGTTGCTGTATGTTAATGGAACTATCTTTGCCGGCAAACTGGTAATTAAGGGTATAAATTTTTTGACAAAAACCACTATTAGGAACGAACATCAGCATGATAAAAACGAGCGGTAAAATACTGCTCTGATATTTGGTTTCCGTTGGTTTCATTAATTTTTCAAAACTAAATTGAAATTCTGAAACAACATCTTACTTATAAAACAGAAATAATAAATTTTGGCAGGTATCTACATACATATTCCGTTTTGCAAACAGTCTTGTTATTATTGCAATTTTCATTTTTCTACTTCTATTGCTAAAAAAGATGAAATGGTTGCTTCCCTGATCCGGGAAATTGAAATCAGAAGTTTGTCTTCTGAAAAAGAAATTTCAATTATTTCTTCAGAAGAAAATATTGAAACCATTTATTTTGGTGGAGGAACGCCCAGCCTGGTTTCGGGCGATGATATCAAATCCATTCTCGAAGCGGTTAAACTAAATTTTAAGATCTCGACAAATCCCGAAATAACACTCGAAGCCAATCCTGATGATATCACTCTGGAAAAATTAAATGACTGGAAAAATGCCGGGATCAACCGTTTAAGCATCGGTATACAATCTTTTATTGAAAGGGATTTAAAATGGATGAACCGGGTGCACAATGCAGCGCAGGCCTTAAATTGTATTGTTCTCGCAAGAAGTGCAGGATTTCAAAATTTGTCTATCGATCTTATTTTTGGAACGCCCGGGCTCAGCGACAAGGAATGGGAGAAAAATATTCAAACAGTTATCGATCTTAATGTGCCTCATATTGCCTGCTACGCGTTGACTGTGGAGCCAAAAACCATTTTAAATAAAATGATTCTGTCAAAAAAGAAAGAAAATATTAATACCGATATACAGGCTGAACAATATCTGATGCTGATGAAATTGGCGAATGGCGCGGGTTATGAACATTATGAAATTTCCAATTTTGCCAAACCGGGTGTCAGAAGCAGGCATAACAGCAGCTATTGGCAGGGCAAGAATTATATTGGTATCGGGCCTTCGGCACATTCGTATAATGGAGAAATGCGTCTGTGGAACAAAGCCAATAATGCCATCTACATGAGTTCAATCGACGAAAATAAAATTCCGTTTGAAAAAGAGACCCTGACTCAATCCCAGATTTTAGATGAATATATTATGACTTCTCTTCGCACAATTGAAGGAATGGATTTGGATTTTATTGAAAACAATTTTTCCATAGAGCAAAGGAAAAGGATAGAAAATATTACAAAAAAAGAGGTAGAAGAAGAAAAGATTTCTTTTCGAAACAATAAAATTATTTTGACGGATACAGGGAAGTTATTTGCGGATGGGATCGCGGTGAAATTGTTTGTATGAGATTTTACAAAAAATAGGGATTCAACTTTTTTGTCTGTTTACTGTTTATAGATAAAACCACCGATCATTTTACTTCTTGCATGGAAACTAAATTTCTGTAAATCCCATCCAGCGCCATCAATGTCATGTGTGTGCCCCGTTCCGTTATTTTACCTTTGGCCAAAACAATGATCTCATCGGCATGCCGGATAGTACTTAACCTGTGCGCAATTACCACACTCGTTCTATTGTTCATTAGGTTGTTGATAGCATCTTGCACCAGCTTTTCACTTTCCGTATCCAGCGATGACGTGGCTTCGTCTAATAATAAGATAGGAGGATTTTTGAGAACGGCTCGTGCAATAGTTACACGCTGTTTTTCTCCACCGCTTAATTTATTTCCACGTTCGCCTATTGATGTGTTATATCCGTTTTCTTTTTGCAAAATAAACTGATGCGCATTGGCTATTTTAGCAGCGTCCATAATTTGCGCCTCTGTAGCATCATCCATCCCAAGCGCAATGTTGTTCGCAATTGTGTCATTGAATAAAATAGGTTCCTGTGTCACAATGCCCATTTGATCGCGCAATGATTTCAATGAATAATTTTTTATATTGATTCCATCAATCAGCAACTCCCCTTTCACCACGTCATGAAAGCGCGGTATCAAATCGACCAAGGTACTTTTGCCGGCACCCGAAGAGCCTACTAAAGCAACAGTTTTTCCTTTTTGAATTTTTAGATTGATATTATCCAGTATAATTTTTTCTTCATAAGAAAAAGAAACGTTTTTAAATTCGATACAGTCATTAAAAGAAGTAAGAGTAACGGGATTGGCGATTTCTTTTATGGATACATCTTCATTGATAAGATGCTCAATGCGCTCTATGCTGGCAGCACCTTTCTTAATATTGTAGGACGCCGAAGATAGATTTTTGAGCGGTTGTATTAACTGCGAAAAGATAACAATATAAGTAAGGAAATCTTCGGCATTAAGAAATGAATTTTTCAGAACAAGCTGGCCCCCATACCAAAGAACCACCACAACGGCCAAAAACGCCAACACTTCCGTAACTGGAGAAGCAAGGTCGCGCCTTCTGATCGCCTTATTTTTTATAGCAAGCAATTCGTTATTCTGGTCATCAAACTTTCTAAACTGGTCATTTTCAGCATTGAAAGCTTTTACCACCCGGATGCCACCCAGGGTTTCTTCGATAGTGGAAAGAATATCCGCTAATTTTTCCTGTAGCATGGTACTCTGTCTTTTCAATGACCTGCCAATTCTTCCAATAATAAATCCTGCGATGGGCAACAGAATTATTAGGAATAATGTCAATTGCGGACTGAAAAATATCATGGCAGCCAAATACAGAATAATAGTTACCGGTTCGCGACAAAGAGATTCCAATAGATTTACAGACGAAGTTTCCATATCACTAAGATCGTTAGTGAGCCGACTCATGATGTCGCCCTTTTTCTGATCATTAAAATAGCCAATAGGAAGCGCTAATATTTTTTTAAACATCGCAGTCCGCATGTCATTTACGATGAGGTTGCGTATAGGCGTAAGAACATAAATCGAGAGATATAGAAAAAGATTTTTTAAGAGAATAAAAATTACAATTAAAATACAGATAACGCCAAGCGCTTTTATTTCTCCACCGGGCCCTTGGATCATGTGGAGCATCCAAAGCTTAAACTGGGTCATTGGATGAAATCCCGCGGTTACTTTAAGATCACCTAGGGTATTCTCCTTTTTAAAAATGAGGAATAAAAATGGGCTTAATAATCCGAGCGAGACCACCGAAAAAAGATTGGAAAGAATATTAAATGTGAAATAGGTAAAGATCAGTTTTGGGTATTTGGACACATACCTGAAAATGGTTCGTAAACTCTTCATTTATTAATTTGAACGCTTATTATAATTGCAATAACAGCAAAGTAACTAATAAAGTAACTAATTTTACCATTCCACGCCGATTACTATCGGAATAGGAAGGTATGCGGAACTAATAAATTTTATAAAAATGACAGAAGGTAAAAGACAAAAACAAGTGGCTATTGAGATTGCCAAAGAGCTAAATGACATTTTTTTAAAAATGGGGCTTACAATGTATGAGGGAGGAATGATTTCCATTTCATCGGTAAAAATAACGCCGGATCTGTTTGAGGCCAGGATATATCTCAGTTTTTTCCAGGTAAAAGATGCAGAAGTAGCCCTTGAAAAATTTAAAGGCCTTAGCAGCGAAATACGCGGAGAACTTGGCAAAAGAATGAGACATCAGTTGCGAATTATTCCGCAACTTGCGTTTTACCAGGACGATACTTTGGATTATGTTTTTAAGATTGAAAAATTACTAGATGACATAAAAAAGGAAACCCCTAATGCAGATAATCCATCTATCGAAAGCAAAGCTTAATTGGAGAATTAAACTTCATTAACAGTAAACCAACAATTAACCAATAATCTTATTTTGTATCTAAAATTCGCCTGGAGATATTTTAAAGCAAAAAAAAGCACGAATGCCATTAATATTATTTCGTGGGTAACGGCGGGCGTCATTGCTTTTTCTACTTTATGCCAGGTATTGGTGCTAAGCGTTTTCAATGGTTTTGAAGATCTTGTAAGATCTCTGTATTCCAATTTTTATTCAGACGTAAAAGTGGTTCCGGCTCAAGGCAAAACTTTTGTATTGAGCCAGGCGCAATTAAAAGAAATTCATAAGATACCCGGAGTGTCGGGAACCTCTTTAGATGTGGAAGAAAAAGCGCTTTTACAAAGTGGGCAACAGCAAACTGTAGTTTTATTAAAAGGGGTTGATACTAATTACTACGAGGTTTCCGGTGTTCCCCAAAAGATGTATCACGGAACTTTTAATGTTGGCAATATAGAGAAACCCAAATTAATTTTGGGTGCAGGAATAGAGAGTGCTCTTGGCATACAAGCTGACAGGAACCTTTTTCCGGTTACGGTTTTTCTTCCTAAAAAAACAAATTCAAAAAGCCCCGATCCTCTTTCCGCCTTGAGCGAAGGAAACGCCACCACTTCAGGAAGTTTCGCTATCCAGCAGGATTTTGATAATAAATATGTAATCACAAACATGGCTTTTATGAAGCAACAAATGAATTATCAGCCTGATGAATACAGCGCGCTGGAAATCTCATTATTAAAGCCCAATCAATCTGAAGAATTTACACAGAACCTCCAAAAAAAATTAGGCAATAAATTTAAAGTTCTTACGAAATACCAGCAAAATGCAAGCCTCTATAATTCTATGCGTCTTGAAAAATGGTTCATTTACGCCGTGCTTACGTTAATTCTGATCATTGCTGCTTTCAATATGGTCGGCGCTCTCACAATGCTGGTACTGGAGAAGAGAAAAGACATAAGTGTACTACAATCATTAGGTGCAGACAATTCTTTGATCAAAAAAATATTTCTCAGTGAAGGCATTTTGCTTGCTGTGGTAGGTGCGGGAACGGGTATTATTTTAGCGTTGATCATTTCATTTTTGCAAATGAAATATCATTTTGTTAAGCTCGAGGGAAATTCTTTTTTAATTGACTATTTTCCTGTTAAGTTAGTTTTTACTGATTTTATTCTGGTAGCATTTACTTCATTGATTATAGCTTTTTGCGCTTCATGGTTTCCTGCAAGGAAGGCGTCGCAACAAATGTTTAATTTAAAAGCGTAGAATCTTGAGCTTTCAGCTCAAACACTTTTTGCAACGAATGAAGGTAAAAGTTAGCCACGGATTACACTCCTGCCTGAGTGCGTCATGCCGACAGGGATTTCCAAGGATTAAAATTTGTTACACGTTCCGATAGCCATCGGATTTCTCTGGCTCAAAGTATAATATCGCTTCTTCTAAAAATATTTGTCAATTTTTAATCCGTAAGTGATCAATAAATTTTCCCGGTTGGTCCGGCTTATTTTATTATAGGCCACAGACGCGTTTATGGCAAGCCATTTACTAAGTTTGATTGACAGGCTGTTGTTCGATTTCAAAATGTAATCTTTGAATGAAGCAAGAGAAGGTTGATAAAATTCTGCCCCGTCAAAGGCCAGGATATCTTTGTAAGCCCAATGGAATTTTAACCGGAAAGAATTTCTCACCGTTTGGTAAATATCTTTTCCAATTACCGGATCGGTAAGGTCGCTACTTTCATAAACAAAACCATTGCTTACTGACAGATTCAGATCGGGCTTGTTTAAAACATTATATGCCACGCCGGCACCCATTTGAAAACGGTAATTTACCTTTAAAGAATAGCTTTTGTCAAAATTAAACAGCCCCCAATAATAAAGCCGTTTTATGTCTTTTAAATAATCCAGGTTGGCAAAAGCAGAATAATCATTGTTGGACTGTTGCTTTTGTTGTTGGCCATATACCCAGTTAGCGGCGGTAGTAAAGTTTAATTTCTTTTGGTTTATTTCATAAGAAATCGCATTGTTAGAAACATAAGAGCTTAGGTCTTTTGTCTGGTTAATAACGCCTGTGGACGAAAAAGAAAAACGATGATGTGTGGAATCATTGAACTGACAAAAGGCTGCCTTCCCGGATAGAAGTAGAAACAATAAAGTAGTGATTCTGTACATAAAAGAGATTTTGACTTATCTGATTTAGTCACTTAAAAGAATGCGACTGGGAAAAGAAATATAAAAAGATAAATCAAAAAAAAATCAAAATTTATTTTGAACCAAATCTGCATGTAAAAACAGTAGAAAAACTAGTCTTGCAGGCTAACACTGTGATATTGAATATCACTCAGTTATTGGCCAAACCGCAGTTCCTGTATTAATTGTTTTTGACCATGTTGTTTTATGTAGATCGTAGTACGAAAAGTGCCTTTTTTAGTTACGAGGTTTCCAATGCAATATTGGGAGTCGCCGTTTTCGCTCTGGTGAATTACCTCAAAATCGCTTACCGGGTTGTTTACAAAAAAAACATTTAATGCCTGTTCGGCCTGTTTTTTAGAATAAGAAGTGCTTTTATCAGAAAAGGTAATTTCTACGGTTTCGTCAAAATATTTAGCTACTTCACTGGCGTTACCGGATTTCATAGCGTTCACGATATTTGCCAAAGAAATATAGATAAATGAAGAAAATAATAAAATTGCTAAAAGTGAAAATATCGATTTTCTCATATATAAAAGTATTCTTTATCAATTCCCTCAAAATGCAGCAGTCATAAATTTAGACAAAATAATACAAATATCTAAGCCTTAATAATTAGTTTTGAAAAATGCAGCAAAAAAAAGTAATATTAGTCATAATGGATGGCTGGGGCCTTGGTAAAAAAAAAGAGAGCGATGCCATTCAAAATGCGAAAACACCTTTTGTAAATTCACTTTATGAAAAATACCAACATTCTACTTTAGTAACATTTGGGAGATCGGTGGGCTTGCCCGAAGGGCAAATGGGTAACAGCGAAGTAGGTCATCTAAATCTCGGTGCGGGCCGAATCGTTTACCAGGAATTGGAACGAATCAACGTGGCTGTTGAAACCGGGGAATTTGAAAAAAATCCCGCGCTTCTCAATAGTATCAATTATGCTAAAGAAAATAAAAAGCCTTTGCATTTAATGGGATTGGTAAGTGACGGAGGCGTACACTCGCATATCAATCATTTAAAAGCGCTTGCTACTATTTGTAAAAAGCACAATCTTGAAAATGTGTATATACATGCTTTTACTGATGGACGCGATACAGATCCGAAAAGCGGGCTTAATTTCCTGGGAGATTTGCAGGAGCATCTCAATAAGACCACGGGCAAGATCGCCACTGTTACCGGCAGGTATTATGCTATGGACCGGGATAAAAGATGGGAAAGAATAAAAGTGGCTTATGATGCTTTGGTGAATAGAAAAGGGGAAACAACCAATGATATTTTAGCTTCCATTAAGTCGTCTTATCAAAAAGACATAACTGATGAATTCCTGAAACCGATTATCAATGCAGCTACTCCTGGTTCGGGAATAAAAGACGGAGATGCGGTAATTTGTTTTAATTTCAGAACGGACAGATGCAGAGAAATAACAGAAGTGTTGACACAATCGGCTTTTCCTGAACAGGAGATGAAACCTTTGCAATTACATTATACCACGATGACCCTTTATGATCATCGATTCAAAAACATTCATATTATTTTTCAAAAAGACGACCTTATCAATACTTTGGGAGAGGTGTTGGCACAAAATCATAAAACGCAAATACGTATTGCTGAAACAGAAAAATATCCCCATGTTACTTTTTTCTTTAGCGGAGGAAGAGAAGCCCCATTTGACGTAGAAAGCAGAATTATGATTCCCTCACCTAAAGTCGCTACTTACGATTTGAAACCTGAGATGAGCGCTTTGGAAATGACAGAAGCATTACTTCCTGAAATAAAAAAGCAATCAGCAGATTTTATTTGCCTGAATTATGCGAATGCAGATATGGTCGGCCATACCGGTGTTTGGGATTCTGTCGTGAAAGCAGTAGAAACAGTTGATTCTTGTGTGAAGAAAATTGTAACAGCGGCTCTTGAAAATGATTATACTATTTTTCTGACAGCGGATCATGGTAATGCCGATTATATTATAAACGAAGATGGAAGTCCTAATACAGCACATACAAAAAACCTCGTTCCTTTTTTTATAATTGATAAAGAATGGAAGGGGGATATTAAACCCGGAAAGTTGGGTGATATTGCTCCTACTATTCTCACAATGATGAAACTACCCATACCAGAAGAAATGAAAGGAGATATTTTAATTCAGTTATAATTGTGTTGCAAAATTGGGTGTAAAAAAATAGTTTTCATAACATTCAATTTTTAATTACCGTTAATCATTTTGTATATTTTTTAAAGAATTAACTATAAAAAGAACCATTGGAAATTAAAGAAATGTAAACTTTCTATCATTTATTTAAAAAAAAACATTTTTCACGCAGCATTTTGCGATTAAAATTGTCTTATCTTAGTAGGGTTAAACAAGAACAAACTATGACGGAAGAGTCGATACTTCAAGGTTGTCTTGATAACCTCGCAGTTGCCCAGGAAGAGCTATATAAACACTTTAGCCCAAAAATGCTTGGGATGTGTTATCGTTATGCTCATAATAGGGAAGATGCAGAAGACATGCTTCAGGAGGGTTTTATCAAGGTGTATTCGCAAATTCACCAGTTTAAAGGGTCTGGCTCCCTGGAAGGTTGGATAAGAAAGATAATAGTGCATACGTGTATTAATGCCTTAAAGAAAAATAAAAAGTTCTCTGATAGTGTGGATCTGGCGCTTGCGTCAACTATCCCAATTAATAATCATAATATTCCATCCATATTGCAGGCAAAACAAGTGGTAGAATGTATAAGATTATTACCAATAGGATATCGAACGGTATTAAACCTTTATGCTATTGAAGGATATTCGCATAAAGAGATTTCTTTAATATTAGAAATTGAAGAAAGTACCAGCCGATCACAGTATACGAGAGCGAGGGGATTACTGGAAGAGATACTCATTAAAAAGAGAATATTACAGAAGCCGAAAGAAAATATTAGGATGGTTTCAGCAAAATAACTCCGTTTTATAGAGTAACAACTGATATTACCAATAACTGAAACGACAGATAGAATGATGGAAAGAAGATTCGATATGAGTGATTTTGAGCAATCTTTAAAAGATCATGCAGATCAATTTACATTGATTCCTTCCAGGCGAGTATGGAACGGGATATATAATAACCTGCATCCTGGAAGCAAATGGCCTTCTATAACCGTAGCTATAGTTTTTATAATAACCCTTTTTACGATTGGATTTTTAAATAATTCTTCCAAAAAGGTATCATCAGAGGCAGATTCAGTGCCCTCCACCAAAAGTATAGATAACAATTACCTCAGGCATGGAAATTCGATAGCTTCCGCAACTAATTCTGTTTTAGCTGATAAAACAAATGCTGAAAAAAACACCTCTTTTGAGAAAAATAACAGCGGTTCATTTATTAATAATAATGGAACCGTTCAGAAAAGTGAAAATGAAAAATTAAGCACTTCTACGAATACGAAACTGAATAAAACTCCTGGTCAAAATAGAGATCAAGCCTTTTCTTCAAAAGGAAAGAATAATTCGTCCAACATTGAAAAACCTATTTCCGGCAACAAAATAGCTACTGCTACTAATAACAGCATTAGTTATGAAATTACTAATCTAGGAATAATTGGAGAAGAAGGAAACAATGAAATATCAACAGAGAATTATAATTCATTTATGACTCCGGGCCAATATCAAATTAATGAATTTCTGCCAACTGAACCTGATTACATTAATTATAGCGAAGGGTACGCTTTAATAAAAAATAACGAAGATTTTTCATCATCTGCCCAACTAACGGCATCTTCCCGCTTAGAAACTCATATTCGTCCACTGAAAAAAACTATCAATCAATCGAAAAAAATTCACAGAAAAAAGAATAAAAATATAGATTGGACTTATTATGTTACACCAACGATTAGTGCACCTATATTCAGAAACAGTTCTTTAGCCTCGTCTGTTAATTTTTCTCCATTGGCAATATTCCAAAATGCTGCTGCAAATGGAATGATTTATAA
>JBDTGD010000143.1:0-2885 GCA_039937595.1 Ginsengibacter sp.
TCAATGCATAAGAGTTTAAAACGTTACCCGGCAACACAGGCCTGTCTTTGATATTATCTATTTGTGGTTGTTGTACATTTTCGAATTCTGATTCATATACCTGGTAAGTAAATTTTCGGGTAAGTGAGTCCCGGCTTCCATCAGGAATACCTTGCCTGTTATCATAAAAAGTAACGTTTAAATGCGAATAACCTTTATCACTTTGATAACCCATAAATGCTGAAGCGTTAGCCATTTTAAATCCGGTATTGTAAACCCTTCCGTCTATCGGATTGGTGTAGTTTTTCGCGATACGTTCTGAACCTGTTAGTGCCCATGACCAATGTTCCTTTGCATAATTAAGAATCAGGCTGTTGCCGATTAAGCCATTGTTACTTTGGTATTCAGAAAGATACCTGCCGTGAATTTTGCCATCAGTATATTTTGGCAAGGCGGGGAATAAACTTAACACGCCGGCGATAGCATCTGAGCCATACATTAAACTGGCAGGACCTTCAATCACTTCTGCCTTATCGATTATATAATCATCGATGGGTACTCCGTGTTCATCGCCCCATTGTTGTGTTTCTACTCTAAGCCCATCATAAAGTGTAAGCACCCTGTTATATCCCAATCCATTGATAAAAGGTTTGGAAACATTGGGTCCGGTTTTTACCGTTTCAAAGCCGGGAACATTTTTAGCTACGGCATCAATCACATTGTTGGCGGAAGATTGATCAATCTGTTTAGCTGACACTAAAGAGATTGCCAATGGGTTCGACTTAATTGTTGTTGCTTTCGATGAGCCTGAAACTACAACTTCGTTTAAAATATTTATGGATTGTTTCAGAAATATTTCATAATTGTCTTTTTCCTTAAATAACGGTACCGTATCTGTTGCATAGCCAATAGCCGATATCAATAAATTAGAATGGCTTCCTTTTGAAAAGTTCAATCTGAATTTCCCGGAAGCGTCTGTAATCGTGCCTGCAGACGATTTAGAGATTTGAACATTACAAAAGCCAACCGGCTGTTTAGTTTCAGCATCTTTTACAGTACCTGTAATACTTTGACTCTGTGCAAATAAAGGAATGACAGTAACAAGGAGAATAAAACTGATATTACGCTTATAAAACTTACTTATTTTCAACTCATCCATATTTTAATTAGATATGCAAATATAAAAAGTTAGAAGCATCTAACAAAAAATATTTTTAAATGAATTTTAAAGTTTTTTTTGGATAGAAAAGTCTTCGGCCAGAGTCAATAGCATTTAGTACAGAGATAACTTATACATTTGCAACAGATATGGATATAACGCAATGACAGTTTAACGGAAAAGTTAAGCTAACACTCAATAAAAAATATAATTGAAATGGAAACAAAATTGATACTCGTTCGTCACGGACAATCTGTATGGAACCTTGAAAATAGTTTTACCGGCTGGAAAGACGTTGATTTAAGTCCGCTGGGAATTGAAGAAGCAAAGGCTGCAGGAGAAAAGCTTAAATCAATTAAGATAGATATTGCTTATACTTCTGTGTTGATACGGGCAAAGCATACCCTGGAAATAATCCAGGATATCGCAGGATTAGAAAACATACCGGTTATAGAGGATAAAGCCTTGAATGAGCGCATGTATGGAGATTTGGAAGGCCTAAACAAAGCAGATACCGCTGCTAAATTTGGTGAGGAACAGGTTCGTATCTGGAGACGTTCCTTTGATATTGCCCCTCCCGGTGGCGAAAGTTTAAAGGACACCTATGACAGAGTAATCCCTTATTTCAAATCTCATATCGAAAAAGATTTAAACAAAGGTTTGAATACTTTGGTCGTTGCTCACGGGAATAGCCTCAGAGCACTTATTATGTTTTTAGACAAGCTTTCGCCGGAAGAAATATTAAAAATAGAAATTGCTACGGGCGTACCAATTACCTATATGTGGCCAGTTAAAACCGTTTAATTTATTTGATTAACGTGTTCTGAAAAGTTCTCATTTTCATTAAGGAGAGAAAAAATAATTTTTAAAGAATCAAATGAATCCATTTTCAATACACGAATTAATTGGCAATACTGATATCTATTTGCTCGACCAAATAATGAAAGGCCGCTACATGCCTGGTGAAAAAATATTGGATGCCGGTTGTGGAAACGGAAGAAATTTAATTTGGTTTTTAAAAAATGATGTTGAAGTTTATGCTGTAGACAGAGACGCGATGGCTATTCATTATTTGGAATCTTTGTATCCTCATTTTAATAAAAAGAGATTGCACGTAGCTGAAATTGAAAAACTTCCTTTCAGGAACAATTTTTTTGATCACGTAATAAGCAGTGCTGTATTGCATTTTGCCAAATCCATTTCGCATTTTAACGATATGATGAAAGAAATGGTAAGAGTTTTAAAACCGAACGGTTCTTTGTTTATCAGGATGACTTCTGACATTGGGATAGAAAACAAAGTAAAGCATATTGAAAATGGCGTTTACGATATTCCTGATGGTTCCATTCGTTTCCTGTTGACTCCCACCCTTCTTAAAGAAGTGATGTCCGAAAATAATTTATCTTTCATCGAACCTTTGAAGACAGTAAATGTGGATGGTATTCGTTGCATGAGCACTTTGGTTTTAATGAAAAAATAGTAATCCACTGAATATGTTTGTTTACTGTATTTTTAGAATCGTTTGTGACAGTAAAAAATTGATAACAATCTCGCGCTTGAATTAACCCACCCAAAACATACGTATTCCATATTAAGAGATGAAAGGAAAGAAAGAGGATGATTATTTCCATTCAACATCTTTAAATGGAGGCTCATTTCGAAACGCTCCTTATTTTAATTGCGACACCGGTCCTCTGTTTTCATTATCAATATCCGGATTATCCTTTAACTTTATAATCTCCTTCCA
>JBDTGD010000144.1:0-2137 GCA_039937595.1 Ginsengibacter sp.
TCAGCTCTATATTTTATAGTAAACGAATAAATAAAGTGAATTTTTGTTTTAATCTTTCTTATAAAACTCTGAGTTAAACCGCATTTGCAAACTGAGCAACATTTCAAATTGATTCTTTCGAATTGCAGTAAATGAAAATATTTCTAATTTCTTCGTTTACTGTATGGCGCTATAAAAAAATCAATTGTGAAAACAGGATTGCCATAAGCGGCGATTAATCGCTGAAAGAAACATCAACTTTTTTAAATCCTGTATTTCTTAAAAAAGTTTCCATGATATTTTTACATCTTTCATCTGCTTTGGTAAGGACGCCTTGCTGAATAGCACGTCGGTTGATTTCATTGCTTATTTTTATTTTAAGGGCTGTTACGGCAGGCTCGTTCCAGTCTCCCTTTTCATCAAAAGTTTCAAAATTGGACGGGTTCATAATTGTTTGTAGAATTTTTGCTCCCGGCAATGTCAAATGAATGGAATCACCGGTTACACTAATGTTCTTTTCATCTAAATTTTTAAGGTCATTTCCTACAATCACTTTGCCTCTCCCTATTATTACCAGGTTGTCAATAGAAGGAGTTAAGACTGCACCAATAGCCATAGGAAGCAGCGAAGGCATCCCATTACCAATCTTTGAAGTATCCATTACTATTTCATCTGTGTAGGTAACCGTTATTAATTGCGCAAGGGTATTTATTTGCTGAATAACGATGGGAGTTTCTTCAATATTTATTGGTTTACTGCTAAAAATATTTTTGAAGGAGGGAAACAGATTTATTTTTTGCAACAGGAATATAATGAGCGCGAACACTGCAACAATTATCCCAATATTTTTCAAAAACTTGAGCATTATTGCAATCGATTTTTTACCGTTGAGAAATTAATTTGTATATTTTTAAATCCTTCTTTTTGTAAAAAATTATTAATGAAAAGTGTTGCGTTGGTTTCTGCCGTTACATAGATGCCGAGCGAATCCGCACTTTCCTTTATCTGTTTCTCAGCTTGTGCCGCGAGTTCATTTTTTTCCTGCGAAGAAAATTTATCCCTAAATAATGACACATCCTGGTAGGCAGTTTTAATGTCTTCCGGTTTTATATTGATGTAGATTAAACTTGCATGCGGCAATGTGATGCTGATATTTTCTCCATCAATATGGATGTCCGATTGATTAAGTTTCGAAAGATCAATTCCCGCCACTAAAGACGCTTTACAGGTCATTAATATTTTTCTATCGCCTATTTTATACCACGTTGAATTGTCGTTTGCTTTTATAATTTTTGTAACCACATATTCTGATGTGGCGAGTTCACTCATCTGTTGCAAACCCAGCACCTGTTGTATTTTTGAAGTCTCTTTTTTTGAAGAACATTGCAGGGCTGACAAAGAAAGGCACAGTAATATAACTGCAAAAGAAAGGCGCATGATGCAATTTACTAAAAGGCAATTAGTTCGGATCACTTTCATTGATTCAGTTAACTTTGCCACTCAAAAAATGAATTAGAAAAAGAATAGGAAATGAAAAAAATAGCATTGATTGTTGCGGGGGGAAATGGCTTACGAATGAATAGTGATATGCCCAAGCAGTTTTTAACTTTACAAAATAAGCCGGTTTTATATTATAGCATTAAAGCATTTTTAGACGCTTTTGATGATTTGGAAATCATCCTCGTTTTGCCTGAAGATCATATTGCCAAAGGACAGGAAATTATTGACGGCTATTTTGATCATTCAAAATTTAAAATTACAGCCGGTGGAAGAACAAGATTTCATTCTGTTCAAAGGGGACTTTCTTTAGCAGGGGATGAGGAGGCTATTATTTTTGTACATGACGGCGTTCGATGCTTAATCAGTCCTGCGCTTATTAAAAATTGTTATGAAGCTGCGCTAAAATCGGGCACAGCAATTCCTGTAGTCGCTTGCCGTGATAGTGTGAGATTGCTGACTAACAGTGGAAATAAAGCAATCAACAGAAATAAAGTAAAATTGGTGCAAACACCTCAAACTTTTCATAGCAAAATATTGTTACCGGCATACGCTATTGACTTCAAGGATCAATTTACGGATGAAGCAACCGTGGTAGAAGCTTATGGGATGAAGGTAAGCCTGGTCGAAGGAGAAATAAATAATATTAAAATAACAACGC
>JBDTGD010000145.1:0-3332 GCA_039937595.1 Ginsengibacter sp.
TTGGGCCGGTGCTATTTTAACGGGTAAAGTAGCGGCTTTTAAATTCACTCACTCATTACCCTGGTTGAGGATAATAATATTATTGATAGTGTTGTTGGGAATTACTTTTTTAACAAGAAAATCCTTAATAAAAACAAAGACCAAACGGAATTCAAAATCCGGAATTTATAGTAAGAAAATCACTTAACAGCAGACGAACCAATAATGAAGATTTCTAATCTTTGAAATCTAAATTATTCCGTCCGCAATCAACTTTGCAGCCACAAGCCTTCTTGCCTCTTTACTATTGAAAGGCGCTGTTTTTGTAAATCGTTTCAAACCCAGCAACATCATTCTTTGTTCATCGCCTTCGGCAAATGAATTGATGGCTTCTTTACCCGCTTTTGCCAATGCATCCACCGCATCATTCAGATAAACATGAAGCATCGCCGATTGAACCTTGTTGTTTTCTTCGCCGGTTCTATCCACCGCTTTCATCACGCGAAGCAACATACTTTCAGATACAAAAGTTTTGATGGCCATATCTGCGATGTTCATTATGATTTCCTGCTCCTTGCTCAACGTTGTCATGAGTTTTTGTACTGCCGCACCCGCAACCATCAATATGCTTTTCTTCATATCGGCAATCGTTTTTAATTCGGTTGCAAAAGGTTTATCTTCTCCATTGCCGAATTCAGGAATACTCATCAATTCTTTTTGCACCGCCATTGCAGGCCCCATCAAATCCAATTGTCCTTTCATCGCGCGCTTCAGCATCATGTCAACAGAGAGCAGGCGGTTGATTTCATTGGTGCCTTCAAAAATCCTGTTGATACGGCTATCCCGATACGCACGGCTGATGCTATATTCATCGCTGAAACCATTTCCTCCATGAATTTGAACACCTTCATCTACTACATAATCCAGCACTTCACTGCCATGTACTTTTAATATAGCGCACTCAATGGCAAATTCTTCGGCTGCACCTAAAAGCGCTTCATTAAAGGGTTTCCCGGCAGATAATAATTCGTGTTCCTTTTCGTCAATCCATTTAGCCGTACGGTATAAGGCACTCTCATCTGCATAAATTCGGATGGCCATTTCGGCTAACTTATATTTTATGGCACCAAATTTTGCAATCGGCATATTAAACTGCTCGCGTGTCTTGGCGTATTCAATTGAATCTATCAAAGCCATTTTGGAACCACCATTTGCTGCTGCATCTAATTTTAATCTTCCGATATTCAAAATATTGAAAGCGATGATATGTCCTCTGCCGATTTCACCCAACACATTTTCAACCGGCACTTTGCAATCCTGGAAATACAATTGCACAGTAGAAGAACCTTTAATACCCATTTTGTGTTCTTCATGTCCCTGTGTAAATCCCTCCATGCCACGTTCAAGGATAAACGCAGTAAATTTATCTCCATCTATTTTTGCAAACACTGTATAAACATCCGCGAAACCACCATTGGTTATCCAGCATTTTTGGCCATTGAGCAAATAATATTTTCCATCGGCAGACAGCGTAGCCGTTGTTTTAGCGCCTAACGCGTCGCTTCCGCTTCCGGGTTCTGTTAATCCATAGGAACCTTTCCAATCACCGGTGGCAAGTTTCGGAATATATTTTTTCTTTTGCTCTTCGGTGCCAAAATATAGGATAGGTAATGTGCCGATTCCGGAATGGGCACTCACTGCCACACTAAATGAATTACCACCGCCCAATGCTTCACTTACCAGAGTAGAGGTCACAAAATCTTTTCCCATACCACCCAATTCTTCAGGCACAGAAACACTCAAAAGTCCCTGTTCGCCTGCTTTGTCCATCAAAGAAGGCATCAATCCGGGTTCGGCTTTATCAATGCGATCCATTACCGGAATTACTTCAGTTTGCAAAAACTGAAGGCACATATCACGTATCATGATTTGCTCTTCGGTAAAATCTTCGGGCGTAAAAATATCATCGGCAGTTGCGGGTTTTATCAGCCATTCGCCGCCTTTTAATGTTGAAGCTGTTGCTGTTTCCATGATTTTTATTTTTTAATAAATGATTTTTATTTTTTAATAAATGATTTTTATTTTGTACCGACAGGTCGCGACCTGCCCCTACCCAGCCAGATTATCGTATACCATTTGTAAAACTTCTTTCGCAATTTCTATTTGGCCATTGGTAACTCCCTCAAGCGCTTCATTTAACGTACGATTAGCTACTTCCATTGTTTTTTCTTCCAGGGTTTTTCCTTCTTTGGTAAGAAAGATAAGATTACTCCTACGGTCATTTTTGGAAGCTACTCTTTTTACTAGTTTCGATTTTTCCAAATTATCTACCAGCCTTGTAATACTGGGTTTATCCCGAAAAGTAGCCTCGCATAACTGCTGCTGACTTTGACCTTCTTCTTTCCACAATTGGTACAAAACGCTCCACTGCTCAATCGTAATATCTATCGCCGATTCTTTAAAGTTTTTTTGCAATCTTCTCGCAATCGCCGTAGAAGCTTTGCCGGTAATAAAACTATAAAGTTCGCCTTTTTTAAATTGGTTGTTTAGCATATAGTTGTTTATGCAACTACAAATCTAATATTTCCTTTTGATACCAAAAAATTATTTTTGTTATTCTTTAGCAAACCAAGAAGGTTTTTCAAATGCCTTAAATTATAAGTAGATTTATGTGGTAAACCTTCTTGGTTTTTTTTGCGCACATCTTAACTTTTTGCATGATTTTTATAATAATCACCATTTTATTTTTGCTGGCTTATGCCGTTCTTATTTTTTATTACAGGGCCAGTTGGGTAGGTATTCCAGATTTTATTCCTTCAAAAAAAATACCGGAGAATGAATTGCCTTTTGTATCAATAATTATCGCTGCAAGAAATGAAGAACTAAATATTGGCAATTGCCTTCAATCCATCATCAATCAAACCTACCCTCCAAATAAATGGGAAGTCATTGTTACAGACGACCATTCGACAGATAAAACCGTAGCCATCATTAATTCTTATCAAAAAGAAAATATCCGCGTTATCAACCTGGCAGATTTTACTGAAAACAAAATTTTAAATTCTTATAAAAAAAAATCTATCGCCACGGCCTTGCAATTTGCTAACGGCGAATTGATAGTTACCACCGATGCGGATTGCACGGCTCCTGCAAAATGGATTGAAACATTGGTCGCTTTTTATAAAGAGAAAAACCCGGTATTTGTTGCTTTACCAGTTACTTTCCTCTCTCCGTTGGGAGCTGTCATCCTGAGCCATGAGCGTGCCGAATGGACGAAGGAGGGGCCAGGGGTGAGGCTGCTTAAAATCTTCCAATCCCTTGACTTCATGACCTTACAAGGAATCACCGGCGCA
>JBDTGD010000146.1:0-7377 GCA_039937595.1 Ginsengibacter sp.
AAGTTTATAGTCTATAGTGGTTGAAAATAAATGTTTCGTATCCCATGAGGAAGGAATTAATTTTCCATCTATCCCGGAAAACTCACTTCTTATAAACGAATAACTTGCTACATAAAAAATATGATTAATCAGTTTTTGTTGTGCATACAATTCGAAGCCATACGTTTTTCCGAAACCGGTACTTAATAATTTTTCGCTTCCTATTGATCCGTAATCATTCCCAAGATTAGCGAGTGAAACTCCTGTGAGTTGCGATACAGGATAATTATTATACTTTTTATAAAACCCTTCTAAAGTAAAGCGAAGTGAATTCTTGGGAAGATATTGCACGCCAGCCACATAATGTGTGGATTGAATGTAATCTATATTTTTATTTACAAAAATTCCACTCATGTCTTTATAACCTAAGGCAGTATAAGTTGGTATTTTGAAATACGTTCCAATAGAAGCAGTAATATCAAAATGGGGATTGATGTGATATGCAAAAGATATTCTTGGAGAAAATGTTTTAAAAGGGTTATTCCCATTTTCCGTAAAAGAGTTCATATCTGTGCGGGTGCCAGCAGAGATCAACAACTTTTCGTTAAAAACATTTTTAGCAATCTCAGCAAAACCTCCATACTTCCAAAAATGAATTTCGCTATTGAATTGCATATCCTGGCTGGGGCTTATTTTAGTAAAAATATTTCCATTATAGCCCACATATTCAAGAGATATACCTGCACTCCATTTCCATCCATTTACAAATTTGTTGATATCCCATCGGAACTTATTCTCAATTTCGTTTGATTGCACGGACATCGTTCGCTGGCTATCAATCCGCATCTCATCTTCAAACTTATCAATGTTATTGGTGAACATGTTCCTGCTTAAAATATAACTGATATATCCATTCTTAATCCTTTGGTTAAGGTTGAATCCCACTGTATAGTTCCATTGATTGATGTATGGTGAAGACCGCAGCACATAAATATTTTCAGCAGTGGCTTTCTTTGGCGTTGCAAAATGAAAATCGTCTAAGCCTCCAAGGCCTATCGCTGTCAACGTAAGTTTTTTATTGAACTGATGTGTCACCTTATATTGAAAGTCATAAAAATTAGGACGTATGGGTAAATCAATCAATTGAAAAAGGAGGCCCAGGTAGGATTTTCGTGCAGAAGCTAAAAAGGTGGTTTTTTTTGATATAGGCCCTTCAAGCGTTAATACCGATTCAGTCGCACTCACACGAACATTTCCGGACAAGCGCTCGGGATTTCCATCTCTTTGTTTAATAACAAATGTAGAAGTCAGCGCATTATCGTAGCGTGCATCAAATGCAGAGGAACTCAGTTTCAGGCTTTTTATAAATGATACATTTAATAGTCCCTGCGCTCCTCCTGAACTTCCCTGTGTTTGAAAATGATTCAATACAGGAATTTCAATTCCATCCAGGTAATACACATTTTCATTAGGCGCCCCACCTCTTACAATAATGTCATTACGATCGCCGGTTCCGTTGCTAATACCTACGCCGGGTAAAGTCTGCACTACCTTGGAGACATCAAAATTTCCACCGGGGCTACTCTTAATTTCTTCCGTAGTCAATTGCTGCACAGATATTGCGTCACCATATCCGCAGCAATGGCTGTTTTATTTTGATTCAAATTAATTACCACTTCGTCAAGACTTGACACATCGGGTATCATTTCGAAATTGACGATTTGCGAATTACCGGTAGTGAGTACTATATTGTATTTTAACAGGGGCTTGTAACCAATAGAGCTTGCATTTAAATTATAAGTCCCTACAGGTATGGTTAATTTATAATTCCCCAGGGAGTCAGTTACGGTTGCGTTTGTAGCACCATCAATTTTTATCGTCACTCCCTGCAGCGCTCCAAGCGTATAAAGATCAGTTACGGTTCCTATGATCACTCCATTTTTTTGGGCCAGAATGTTCAAGCTACTTAGCAAAATTATGACAGTAAATACGATTTTTACGTAGTTCATTAACTTAAAATATTTAATCAAAAAAGGAAAGCTTTTGTTAATTTAGGTGTAGATATGATTGCTATATTAATCCATGATTTCCTTTATTTTTAAAGGCATGTATTGATATATTGATGAGAATAATTGCCGCTGCAATTATAGAAGAATAGACAATTGATTTTACGCCTCCCCGGTTAGCAATGGCAATTGCCACTAAAGCCCAAACACCCACTAAAGCATATTCACGCAGATTTCTTTTCCAAATCATAAAAACATTTATCAAACCTGCAACGGCAATCATAATAATGGTCCAGGTAATTTGAGAAATACCCAAGCCATTCCAGTTTATTTTGGTAAGCCATGCCGCAATGTCGGCAACTAAAGCAACCGTAATCCATCCGGTATAAATAGCGAATGGCCAAAAAATAAAAAGATATTTTTTAATAGGATGAAAATCCAGTTCCATCCTGGTATTTATTATAATTTTCAAAAGTGAGCATAAAACTATCAACATCAGGATGACTGTAATCCCAAGATATCCGTACAGCCATGCAATAATCCAAAAAGAATTTCCAATACAGGAGATTACAAACCACCACCCTATTTTCAATACAACATCATTTTCCAATGTGTTATCATCGTTACTCTTTTTAAAAAGGCTACCACCCGTATAAAACACAAAGCCCAATAAACCCAGGTAAATGACGCCCCAGATTGAAAAAGCGTAACCAGCTGGTGTAAAATAATTATGATATTTATCGGATACCGATGCTACAGTTTTACCATTAAAGATGCCTGTGTTAGAGAGGTAGTTAATAACAATAGTAGCTACGATAGCAATACCATTGGCGATTTGTAGTATCTTTTTCATTGCGGATATTTAATCTGTTTCATAATCGTTGCATAAATTATAATCATCAGTAAAAGGACTTATTTTATAAATTCCTGTTTTACTCACTGTCAACAGCTAAGACAAATCGCTTTCCGGTGCCGATTTTTTTGCTGAATTCTTTCCTTCTCAATAATCGCAAATAGATAAACAGATTCAAAAGGATTAGTTCGAATCCATAAAAAACATCTTCCACGGGTATAGTAAACAAACGAATATTGAGGTTTTCTAAATCGTTATATCTCACCACCGGTTCGTCTAAGCCTGTGCCTGTAAGGATTCCGTTCACAATTAAAAATGGAATTAACAGTACTGCATAAACGGTGACCGCTTTTCCAAACCAATCTACTTTACAAACAAACTGTAAAATAACACACACAAAAGCAGTGCTGATAAAAGTAACAGACGTATAAAGCCTTTCACGAAATATAAATCCTGTTATCAAAAGAAATGAGGAAAGAATAATACAAAAAATATTTTCCGTTTTCCGGTTCCATGAAAGCTTGTAGAATTTATCAAGACAATAGTATGTAAACACACAGGAAAAAGGAATGCATATAAAAAACAGGATTTCTTCGATGGGCAACTTTAAAAAATAGATTCCTGAAACATATCGGGGATTGAAATTCCAAACACCCAGGTAAGTAAAAATAGAATCCCATATTATAAAAATCACCGCAACAGGAATTGCCGCAATGATGAATTCTTTCCAGGTTTTATAAAATTTTATTTTGGGATGAAAAGAAAATAACAAAGGGACAATGACCGTAAAAAAATCAACAATAAGATATAAAGATTTCATGTGCTCACCTGCCTGCTGGCGGGCAGGGCTTCTGTTTTTTGTAAAGTGATTTTTTTGGTCTTCAAATCGCGGAAATATTTAAAAGGTACCCACAGCATTCCGAAACATTCGCCGTCCTCCTTTGTTAAATGTTTATGATGCATTTTGTGCGCCCTTCGTATCGCTTTCAAATATTTGTTATTTGAATTGCGCAATATCTTAAAACGCTGATGAATGAAAATATCGTGCACTAAGAAATAACATAATCCGTATAACGTAATGCCAACGCCTATCCAGAAAAGAAAATTAAAATCATTTCTCATCCCGAAAAACAAGCAGGCGATCCCCGGCAACGCAAAAATTAAAAAGAAAAAATCGTTGTGCTCTATAAACCCTTCTGATTCCTTTTTGTGATGGTCTTTATGCCAAACCCACAGGATTCCGTGCATAATATATTTATGTGCTAACCATGCCACGGCTTCCATACCAACGAAAGCGACAAGCACAAATAGTACGTTAATCATTGTTGTTGCCATTTTCAAATATTTTTTCTAAAACTTTTTTTCTATAAATAAATATGTTCTCAATCTTCTTTTTTACTAAAAGAGAATGTGTGATGTTGCCGATGATGCCAAATGGTAATTCATATTTTACGTGGTCTTTCATCAGTACGCCATTGTCTTTTTTAAAAAATGTATGGGTATGCTCCCATATTTTATAAGGACCTTTTAATTGCCGATCTGCAAACATTTCAGGTTTCTCAATGTTAAATATTTCTGTTTGCCAGTGAACCGGGATACCAAACAAAGGCTTTACCGTGTAATCAATAAGCATGCCTTTGTAAATTCCTTTATCATCCAAATCAGTTAAAATTTTAAAATCCAATTCCGGTGGAGTTATTACCGAAAGATTTTTCGCATCTGAAAAAAAATCCCACGCTTTCAAAATATCAATTGGTAAAAATTGTTCGGTATCATGATAATAAACGCTCATTTTAAAAATTGGATTTTTGTAGGATAATAGATTCAACTTTAGCGAAACAAATTTTCAGCCACGCAGAATATTTATGCGGATGGGAAATTATTTCCTCTTTTAATTTTTCCGGGCGTACATATTGCCAATCCTTTACTTCATTCGGATCCGGAACCGGAACATCATCACTCTTGCCGAAATAAACATGATCTAACTCATGCTCGGTCAACCCGTTTTCAAGGGCTGCTTTATATATAAACCTAAACTGAAACTCAGTCGCACATTCCATCCCCATTTCTTCCCTTAACCTTCTCGAAACAGCATCGTTCACACTTTCACCTTTCAAAGGATGACTGCAACAAGTATTACTCCACAAACCTGCAGAATGATACTTTTCATCTGCTCTTTGCTGTAACAACATTTCTCCTTTTTGATTAAAAATAAAAACAGAGAAGGCACGATGAAGCACGCCTGACTGATGTGCAGCAAGCTTATTCATTGAGCCAGTCTCATTATCATTTTCGTCCACCAATATTAATAATTCATTCATTTTCACATTTTTTTCAGTTTGACCTGGATACCTTAAGCTATTCCTATTTTAATTTTTCTTTTTCTGATTGAGTTAAATCTTTCGATTTTTGTAAAGCCGGCATCACGTAGTCTTCCAGGCTTACATCCTTTATTTGTGAAAAGGAATTCAAAATAAATTTTTTATCCTTTTCAATACTATCATGATAACCTAGAAAAGAAGGCATGTTTGTCTGAGCTGTAAATCTTAAAAATCGAAGCTCAAAATTTTTATCATCAGCCTTAATAGCATCTTCAAGCATTATCTTCCCTTTTTTAAAATAAGATAATTTTGAAAAAGGGCTAAACGTATGCTTTGCCATCAACATTGTAGCACAACCAATGTATCCTAAACACAGCGGATCCTTTTTATAAGGTTCTAACATGTCAATTAATTTTTGACAGTCATCCTCACTTTTTAGCGACTTTTCATAAAGGCTCCTGATTTCATTTATTGAAGGTACTTCTTTATTATAGGACCTTGTATTAGCTGTTTTAGCCACCAACAATATTCCTAATAGTAAGAAGCTTTTCATATCCAATTCATTTTATTTACTACAAGGCTGTTGACCATCAATCTCAGTTTTTTACTATTGTTGATCCTTACCCGTTCATTAAGAATTTTTTGAGCAGGAAGCTTTTTTATTTTATTGAAGAGAGATTGATAATATACATAAGCCAGGTAAACACCGCCTTTGGAAGAAACCGGAAGCATTTTAATTCCGTCCAGCGCTATTTTAAAATCGTTTTCAATTTCATACTCGATCCTCTTTTTGCTATCGCCACAAAAATCATTCATGTCAACACCCGGAAAATAAGTTCTTCCCAGCAAATGATAATCATCTTTCATATCTCTCAAAAAATTAACTTTCTGAAAGGCCGCTCCGAGTTTCATTGCATAAGGTTTTAATTCTTCATACATGTTCATATTACCTTCAATAAATACGTGTAAGCACATCAATCCAACCACCTCCGCGGACCCCAAAATATATTGCTGGTATTTTTCTTTCGTATAATCTACCTTTTGAAGATCCATCTCCATGCTTTTTAAAAATGTTTCTATTAATTCAGGATTAATGTTATAATCATTCACAGCATTTTGAAACGAATTCAGAATTGGATTCAATGAAATTCCGTTTTCAAGAGCTTCTCTTGTATCTTCTTTGAATTTCTGAAGAAGAAACGCCTGATCATAGCCTTCAAAACTGTCGACTATTTCATCTGCCAGGCGCACAAAGCCATAGATAGAATAAATTGCATTTCTGAGTCGGCTATTTAGGAAGTAGATACCAAGAGAAAAGCTCGTGCTGTAAGCCTGGGTAGTTGCCTTACTCATCTTTAGCGACAAATCGTCAAATAAAAACTTCATGCTTTATAGGTTTTAAAATTTTTAATAATTGTTGTGCGGCGATTTTTCCTGAGATTAATGATGGAGGTACACCAGGGCCAGGAACCGTTAACTGGCCCGCGTAAAAAAGGTTCTTAATTTTTTTATTCCTGATCTTTGGTTTTAAAATAGCTGTCTGCATTAAAGTATTAGCAAGCCCGTAAGCATTGCCTTTGTACGAATTATAGTCAGTAATAAAATCATTGACACAATAGCTTTTTTTATAGTCAATATCTGCCTCTATCTGCTGCCCGGTGTGTTTTTCTAATCTCTCTATCATTATTTTGAAATACTTTTCTCTTACCAATTCACTATCCTCCAGACCTGGGGCGATAGGCATTAATAAAAATAAATTTTCATGTCCTTCAGGCGCTACCGTGTCATCTGTTTTAGAAGGACAACAAGCGTAGAACAAAGGCTTTGATGGCCATTGCGGATTTTTGTAAATTTCTATTGAATGTTGTAATAAATCCTCTTCAAAAAATAAAGTATGATGTTCTAGTCCTTTTATTTTTTTAGAAATACCGAGATAAAAAATAAGGCAGGAGGGTGCGAAAGTTTTCTTTTCCCAATACGCTTCATTATAGTTTCTATAAGATTCAGGCAATAATTTACTTTCCACATGATGATAATCAGCCGATGCTACTATCGCATCAAAAAATATTTTTTCTCCGTGCACAATTACGCCATCTGAATGGTTGCCTTCTACAGTAAGTTGTTCAACCGGAGAATTGAAATGAAAAACAACTTCGTTCGTTTCACCTATCTTTTTCATTGCGTCTATCACTTTTCCAAAACCACCCATCGGATACCA
>JBDTGD010000147.1:0-4986 GCA_039937595.1 Ginsengibacter sp.
GCGTTATCATTATTTTTGTAGCAGATGCCTGAACATAATATTCATCAAGGATACTGTAATTTTCTATCTCTCTGCTGCTGATCAGGTTAATTATCTTGTTAGAGTCATTCCCAAATTTTTCCAATAAGCCCGGCGACATAAGCGATTGTACCATTGCCAGGCTATCTTCTGTAACTCCCTCAAATAATTGGTCGTTTAAAGTCTTGATTTCTTGCCGGGTTGAAGCGTCTATGATTTGGTCTTTTTTGAAGTTCGAAGTTGAACAATTACAGCCCCCGAAAATTAATACAGTAAAAACAATTAAGTATGTTTTGATATTCATTGAGTCTTTTGTTATCCGGTTTTATAATTTGTAACATAACTTGATGTCACACGTTAAATTCGACAAAACTGAGAATCCACCATTTGCGTCGGCTTTTTCACCAATTGCCCAAATTTTAGAGTCTGTCGGATTTGGAATTACGTCTATATTTTTATTGTGCCCTTTATCGAGCGGCAGTTATTGCATTAATGAGTCTTATTATATTCTTGAATTTTATCGTAAAGAGTAATGAATTTATCATACATGTCTTTATTACGAGCATTGCCTTTTCTGCAATTGTCAACATAGGTTTTAATTGAAGTGTTTTCATAACAAGTCTCGATATAGTAAGCAAAACCATTGTATATATCTTCGATACTTAAAATTCCAATTTCTTCGTAATATCCTAAGTCTTCGAAATGTTGCAATAGATAATCGTCGAGCTCGTAAGAAGTATAAGTTTCTTTCGCAGAAGTGATTTTGTCAAAGTTTTGAATTTTACTTTTTATGAGGTCAACTTTCGTTTTGTCTTGTTTGAAAAGATGAATATCAAAGCCTGTCTCAATGTTTATTGTTTCATAAGTTAATAAGTCATTGTCAACTAAGAAGAACAATTCTCTTGATTCATTCGTGAAAAGAGCCTTTTTGAAACGTTCAGCAAAGTCAGCATTTGTTGTTCGTTGAGTCAACCGAATTTGCCGTCTAAGATTGCGAAATGAACGAACTGCAAAAAACAAAAGCGCAAAAGTCAATAAATCGTAAATAGTTGACCAGTCGATAGTAGATAAATTAAAATGTATGCAAGAAATCATCTGTCTGAATTTAATTGTCGCTAACGTCTACAACTCTGGCAGGCGGGATTTTAGAATTTCTTCTGCCCCGAACCGTTGCCAAAATTATAATAAAAAATTCATTGTAATTAAAAGCTAAAATTCTAACGTCCGGCCAAAATCGAATAGGATGGATAGTTGAAGCTGAAATTTAGAATCGGTCTGTCGACATGACGCCGATGTAAAAAAAACTACACCGATTCTTATTGCACAAATAAAGTGCTCTAAAATTTTTAATCCCCTTTTCAATCAATCTTTTTTTCGGAAAAGCAATCCGAAATAAAAATGCAGTAAAGCAACAAATTCCTCCGATTTTCATTTTGCATAGATTATGCCCGTTATACGTTTGAGCAATGTGTACTATCGAAGATTATACGAATAACCCCTTTTTTTTACTTATCCATTTTATAAACGACCGCTTCATAAGGCTTTAATAATACAGTCGCTTTATTAAGGGTAGGAGCGGAGCCGTAGTTGGATAAAAGCATTGTTGCATTTTTCGGATTCATGTTAATATTGGCCTTTGCATCATGTGAAGTGAAATTTAATAGTACCAGGATATTTTCTCCTTCACCGTCCCGCGTGTATGCATACACGTCAGGATTCGCTTTGTCCAGCAATGTGTATTTCCCATAAACCAAATCAAGATGATCTTTGCGAAGCTGAACCACCTTTCGGAAATAGTTCAACACAGAGTTTTTGTCTTTATCTTCTGCTTCTTCATTAATCGCTGTATAATTTGGATTCACTTTTATCCATGGCGTGCCTGTGGTAAAACCCGAATTGGCATTGCTATTCCATTGAAAAGGCGTTCGTCCGTTATCCCTGCTTTCGAACGCTTGTAACTTCATGAATTTATTTAAATCTCCGCCAATATTTTTTTCATGTTGGTAGGCATTTAGCGTTGCGATGTCCCTGTAATCACTAATGTTTTTAAACCGGATGTTTGTCATTCCTAATTCATCCCCATTATAATAATAAGGAGTGCCGCGCATCGTCATTATAAAAGTGGTCAACATTTCAGATGAATGCGCGCGATATTTGGGATCGTCATTTCCAAAACGGGTCACCATACGTGCCTGGTCGTGGTTGGAAAGAAATATAGATATCCATCCATTCTTTTCAAAAGCGCTGTCCCAGCTGCTGAATACTTCTTTAAAATGCAACAAACTGTATCCATCGGGTTGGGCAATACCTACCCCGTCAAACGCATACGCCATGTTCAGTTCATGGCGGTTACTATCTACTAAATTATGCGCATCTGTAAAAGAATTACCCGCGCCTTCGGCCACACTCATTACATCGTATTTGCTCAGCACTTCTTTATACATCTGTTGCAGGTAACCGTGTAGGTTGCCCTGCATGGCATAATATTGCGAAAAGTTTTTTTCAAAACCCTTTGGAAACATTGGAAACGTTGTATCTTTTGCTGCGAACTGAAAAGCATCTAAGCGGTAGCCATCGATTCCCTTATCTGCCCAAAATTTCATGATGTCATAAACTTCCTGCCTTACTTTTGAATTTTCCCAGTTTAGATCGGGCTGCTTTACAGAAAAATAGTGCAGGTAATACGCATTCGTAAGCGAATCGTATTTCCACGCATCTCCATTCACATCAAACAAGCTATAACGATAGGGCGGTTTGCCATTTTCAGCATTCCACCAGTGATAGTATTCACGATACGGATTCGTTCTGGAGCTACGGCTTTGCTTAAACCATTCATGTTCATCGCTGCTATGATTCACTACCAGGTCCATTATAAGTTTGATGCCACGTTGGTGCAAACCTTTCAATAGCGAATCGAAATCAGCCATCGTTCCAAAATCTTTCATGATGTCGCGGTAATCGCTTACGTCATAACCATTATCTGTATTGGGTGAACTGTAAATCGGGTTAAGCCATACTGCGGTAACGCCAAGGCTTTTGATGTAATCCAGTTTTGAAATGATTCCTTTTAAATCGCCAATTCCGTCGCCATCGCTGTCTTTAAAACTGCGAGGATAAACCTGGTAAACAATTGCTTCTTTCCACCATTTTCGGTCAGGAGTAGTAGTTCCCTGTGCAAAACTTTTGATCCCCGGAGCCAGGAATATTGTAAATAAAAAAGCAAAAATTAATTTTTGTTTCATGTTGCGGGATTTCATAACAGGAATAAAAAACAATATTAAACGATTTTTTGCAAATGATAATTTAGCCATAACCGGGCTAATTAATATTTTGAAGTGCTGGAATGTCGGACTGTTCATTCGCATACTGATACTTACTTGACCACCAGGAAGGACAATCGTAAAATTTTGCCTTACACAAATGAGACAGGCATGCCGGATGAAATACTGGGCTGATGAAATTGCCAGAGCAGAATGTTATTAAATTTTCTTCAAGCTCTGTAGGAGCGATATGTCAGTAGTAAAAAATAAGTGTCTCTGTTTTCTTACAGCTCCGTAGGAGCGACATGTTAAGCTTTATATTGTAAAACATTTAAAGCAAAACAAACAATATGGTTAATGTGGTATGTATTTGCTATAATAACAAATTGGTTCCTGTATCAGGTATCGTTTGGCTGAGGTAGATGATTCGGAATAAAACCAATTCATCTAAAACAAACTTTGTTACGATTTATTTTTTAACATGCCGCTCCAACGGAGCTAGTCGTGAAATATTATGTTTTGTTCTATTTCTACTACTGATATGTCGCTCATATGGAGTTGCTTTTGCTTTTTATTTTCAGTAAATTTTCAGATGCAGAGCCATCGAATACAACATTACCAAATTGAATTATTAGCAAATCAAAATATTCATTAATTAGCCTATAACCGCCGTTTTAGTATCAGGCTGGTTTTTTAAGTTTACTTTTTTATCACTTAATTTGTTATCCAAAGAAATTACTTTTTGAAGTTAAATTTTTCTTTTGTTACTTTGTTAACCATTTGGTTAAATTATATGGTTAAAGAAAAAAAGGAAAAATCCACAGAGGAGAAAATTCTTGCAGCGGCGAAAAAAGTTTTTGTCATAAAAGGTATGGCAGGCGCCCGTATGCAGGATATTGCCGATGAGGCTGGGATCAATAAAGCATTACTACATTATTATTTTAGAAATAAGGAAAAATTATTCGAAGTAATTTTCATGGAAGCTGCACAGAAGTTTTTTCCAAAAATCAGTTTCATTTTTGAATCGGATATGCCCTTGTTCGAAAAAATTGAGCATATCTGCGTAGCTTATATCACCACAATGTCTGAAAACCCTTATCTGCCCATGTTTGTATTAAATGAGATCAGCAGGGATCCGGAGAATTTCCTGGACAAAATATGGAATAAACAGGGTTTTCCAAAACCACAAAAGTTTTTGGAGCAGATAGAAAAAGAAGTAAAAAAGGGATCCATAAAAAAGATAAGTCCTTTACACCTGTTAATTAACCTAATCTCTTTGTGCATTTTTCCTTTCGTGGGCAAAGCAATGATTCAGTCTATCAACAGGCTGGATGAATTACAATTTCGGAATATTATGATTCAAAGAAAAAAGGAAGTTCCAAAATTTATTATTGATTCAATAAAAAAATGACTTTTCTATGAATAATTTGACCATTTGGTTAAGACGAATTTCTCCGGTGATTTTAATAATCATTGTAACCACGCCCGCAAGTTTGAAATTGTATGCACAACAAACCGAAACTCTTTCCATTGAAGAAGTTTATCAAATGGCAAGAAAAAACTATCCCCTTATTAAACAAAGAGATTTAATTGCAAAGACAAAAGACTATTCTGTATCAAACGCAGCAAAAGGGTATTTACCGGTTTTTTCTGTTAACGGGCAGGCGACGTATCAATCAACTGTCACCACTTTTCCCTTCCAGGTTCC
>JBDTGD010000148.1:0-7132 GCA_039937595.1 Ginsengibacter sp.
TTCTGAAATAAGCCAATATTATACCCTGCACGGATCTGCGGAGTAGCCCTGCCATAGAAATCAACATAGGGTGAATTAGCTTCCCGAAGAACATCCCATGACACTGATAAAAAATAATATGTATTACCACCTCTTTGCCTTCCACCTGCATAGCCGGCGCCCAGTAAGAGACTATTGGCGCTATAATTATTTTGTTGATCAGGTAACGCGCCATTGCCGGGAATGTATTTCTCTTTAATAGAATTATGTTCATATTGCGCAGACACAAATAAAAAATTTACCGGGAATAATCTTACAAAAGCCCCGGGACCATAAGTGGTTTGCCTGATTTTATCTGCAGAATAATAATCTCTTTGAGAGATATAATTCACATTTACCGTAACGCCTGCATCAAGCCAATCCGTTAAGCTCATTCCAAATTGAGGAGTAATGCCTAACACAGTTGATCCATTTGAGAAACCCAGCGCAGCGCTTCCGCCGGTAAATAATTTATATAGTGGGAAACCTTGTTTTTTCCTATCCGATTCACCATTCTGATCCTGCGCATAGGCATGAAAACACAAAGGAATTAATAAAAGAAATATTGCTTTTTTCATAAAGGGCATTTTATAGTCAAGTGAAAAATAGAAAATTAAAATACGAATCTAAGATAATGAGTCTTTAATAAATAGTTAATGTCAATCGCAATACATTTCTATGTCCAAATATTTTAAAAGATACAAAATCGACATGCTCATCAATTGATATAAATGACGTAAAAAAAATAACTGTACGAAAAAATTAATGCCATAAAAATAATAATCGGTAATTTGAACTGATGAAAATATTAACTCCTTTTAAAATTATCACCGCAATTATTTTACTTTCTTCATGTTCCGTTTCAAAAAAGATAAACGGCCTTGCAAAAAAATATCTTTTACATAATCCTGCTTTTATCCCGGCCCACACTGGCATTAGTATTTATGAACCCGAAAGCGGAAAGTATTGGTATGATTACCAGGACGAAAAATATTTTACACCGGCAAGTAACACCAAATTGGCTACTTGTTATGCGGCCATGAAATATCTTGGAGACAGCCTGGTTGGGATAGTTTACAAACAGATTAATGATAGTACTGTGCTCATAAAGGGAATGGGCGATCCCTCATTTTTGCATAGTGATTTTACGAATAATCCTGTTTTCGATTTTTTAAAAAAGTACCGGCATATTCAAATTATCAATCCCCAATTTGATGATTACTTAGGAAGCGGCTGGAGCTGGGACGATTATCTCGATAATTATATGGCGCAAAGGAGCGCTTTCCCTTTTCACGGAAATACGGTTCAGGTGGATTGGATAAATGATCACACACTTTACTTTCTGCCATCATATTTTCAGAAGCAATCTGTGATAAAAGAAAGTCTATCCAAAGGCTATGAGGTAAGCCGGTCATGGGATTTCAATGATTTTAGCTTTAAAAACGGAACGACAAAACATTCTCAAATACCTTTCACTCCGGATGAAAAAACACTGATAAATTTATTAGAAGATACACTCCATACGGACATAACGGAAGTCAATAACTTTAGCGGAGAATTGAATGGAAGTATACATTCACAAGTGACTGATTCTTTATTGAGAATAATGATGCACCGAAGTGATAATTTTTTTGCAGAACAAAGTTTATTAATGATCAGCCAGCAATTAACCGGCACTATGGATGATCGAAGAATTATTGACACGTTATTGAATACTGACTATAAAGACATACCTCAGAAACCTCATTGGGTAGATGGTTCAGGATTGAGCCGGTATGATTTATTTACGCCGAAGGATTTTATTTTCATCCTGAACAAAATGAAAAATGACTTTGGAATGGAAAGAATAAAGAATATTTTACCGACGGGCGGTACCGGAACTATTAGTAAGTATTACCGTTCAGATAGTGGCTATATTTTCGTAAAAACCGGAACATTAAACGGCGTAGTTGCTTTAAGCGGTTACCTGTACACGAAGAAAAAGAAACTACTGTTGTTTTCAATACTCGTAAATAACCATACCAGTTCCGCAACAAGCATTCGGCAAGGAATAGAAAAATTCATTCAAAGTATTCGGAACAGGTTTTAGGAAAACAACGTTTTATTGCAGGATACTAAAGCAACTAAAAGCAAAGATTTTCGTTTAGACTAAACAATGGTCGAAACATCCAGATTCGTTAAAGATTATTAAATCATTTACCAAAAATGAAAATGATTTTGGATGGGTCCGTTTATTTTTGTATTTTTATCCCACATGCGATTGACAAATTACATACAGAACTTTTTTTTATATACCAGAGCTATGTGTGTACCTGATCGTAATCGTAATATCAATTTAACAGAAACCTATCTCTTAAATCTATTTTTGTATCCAAGACTTATCGTCTTAGAATCTTTTTCCCCGTACTATATTTAAAAGTTACGGGGGATTTTTCCGCATTTTTAAATCTATTTTTTCCATTTTTTTCCGATAAACAAATCATTTTATCAATCACAAGAATTTTCTCTAACAAATAATCTATTAACAATAAAAATTTATAACTATGTCAACAATAACTTTAGATGCCAACGACGTAATTCTTTTAAAAGAAGATTTTGAAATTTTAAACAGCTATATTAAAAACCTGCATGGAATGCAGGTAAACGAAAAAGAAAATTTCAGCAAGTTGTACAAAGAAATAAAAAAAGCACAAATTGTAGATCCCGAAGATTTTCCGGCCGATGTCGTTCGTCTGAACTCGATCGTGACCGTGAAAGACCTGCAAACGAAAAGAGACCTGGAGATAACTATTGTTTTGCCACAACAAGCAGACATTAAACAAAAAAAAGTTTCTGTGCTTGCGCCAATTGGTACTGCATTGATTGGCTTCCGGAAAGGTCAACAAGTAAGTTGGGAGGTACCTGCCGGCAAAAAGGATTTTAAAATCATGGAAGTTGATAATTCAAATCTTCCTTAAAACATTGCATCAAAAATTACAATCATGAATTACTCATATTATATCGCCCTGTTTGTTATTCTCGTTCTTGTAATGATTGTAATTTTCGCTGCGTGGATTAAAGTCAACAAAACGACCAAAGAAAAGGGAATCTTGATGAAAAAGTTTGAAGATTTCTCGATTCAAAATAACCTTGCAATAGACAAAAAACAGGTCGTATGCAAAAACATGATCGGAATAGACAGGCTTAACTTCAAATTAGTGTTCCTTGACACCCGGCCATCAAAGTGGAAATTTCATTTGATTGATATTGAAAATATCTTGAGTTGTAATCTAATTAAAGAGCGAAATAAAACCACAGGCCATATTAGCAAAATATCTTTGCATTGTAGATTTGAAAATGAAGATATCTCCGATATTAAATTTGCTTTTTATGATGAAAGTAAAGATGATGAGTTTAAAACAATGCGGTCGTTTAAGAAAGCTTTCTATTGGAAAAAATGTATAGATATTTTCTCTGAAACTGCAAAGCTTTCAGTAAAGAAAAATAAGAAAATAGCTGTATAAGATTTCCGCGTATCAAAAATTATCGCTTTTATTTTCTTTGAAATTTCTTAATAAAATATTGGAATTTCAAATGCTTTTGAAAATTTAAATTCTCTCCAGCAAAATGATTGATTAAAATTTAGAAGATTTGATGGAAAAAAAGGGTGCAATTCAAAGTGTCGCAAAGGTTGCTAACCTTTAAGGAGTTACTTCCAATTTAAAAATGATATTTCTAAGGTTGGCAACCGTAGAATCTCTGCGACATTTTGAATTGCACCCAAAAAAAATGCTTTATTTATAAAAAAAGAATTATTTTCACGTTCTAAAAAAAATAGGCCCTTCTGTAGAAACAGAACGGCCCTTTTCGATTGCTTGATATGAGAATTTTTAATTGTTAATTTTTGCGCTGTTTTACAGCTTACAATGAAAAGATCCTTAGAAATTAATACTCCTCTTAATTCTTCTTTTCAATTTTATTCTTTCTTTGTAATACAAATGTATCTTTTACACGATTGTTAGAATAATTAAGATAATGTAAATTATATAACGGCAAAGTTGATTAAATATTTTATAAGGCCTTTGCCAGTAAAGGTTTAAACAAAAAAATTTACGGATGTCCAACCAATTATCAGATACGTTATTTCAATTAATACATTCACTGGAAAAGTCTGAAAAAAGGCATTTTAAGCTGTATATAAAAAGAAGCTCGTCCAAAGAAGATCTTAAGATCGTAAGATTATTCGATGCAATGGAAAAACTTTCGGATTATGATGAAAAATTTTTATTAAAAACATTGAAAGATTTTACCCGGCCACAATTCTCTAATTTGAAAACGCACCTTTATAAGCAATTGCTTGCCAGCCTTAGGTTATTAAAAACAAACGACAATATAGATCTGAAACTGAGTGAACAACTTGACAATGCACGACTCCTCTATAATAAAGGACTAAAAATTCAGAGCTTGCATATACTTGAAAAGGCAAAGGAGATGGCCAGAAGCAATCAAAAAATGAATTTTTTGGTACAAGCAATTTCTCTTGAAAAAAAAATTGAAACATTACATATTACAAGAAGCACACTTGAAAAAACAGAATTACTCACTAATGAAGCCCTGGATATAAGTAAACATATTGACAGGGTAACAAAACTTTCCAACCTGGCATTATTGCTATACAGATGGTATGTAAAAAACGGGCACGCCAGAAACGAGGAAGATGAAAAAGACATAAAAGAATTCTTCAAAAATTCTTTACCTGCTGATGTAAATTCTGTCCAGGGGTTTTATGAAAAACTCTACTTATACCAGAGCTACTGCTGGTTTGCATTTATTCGCCAGGACTTTATGATGTATTATAAATATAGCCAAAAATGGATTGATCTTTTTAATGCTGATAATCTAATGATAACCGTTGAAACAGGACATTATATTAAAGGAATGCATACTTTATTAAATGCGCATTTCGATTTAAGAAATTTTAAGCAATTCAGAATTACACTTGAAGAATTTGAAAAATTCTCAAAAACAGAGGCTGCTAACCGACACGATAATTTTCGCACGCACACCTCAATTTACATAAACGGAGCAAAATTGAATCAGTTTCTCATGGAGGGAAATTTCGCTAAAAGCCTTGCTAGTATCCCCGAAATAGAAAAAAAGTTGTCAGAATATTCACTGTTTGTTGACAGCCACAGGATACTTGTATTTAATTACAAATTTGCCTCGCTTTATTTTGGCGCAGGTGAATATGAGAGGGCAATTGACTATTTACACAAAATTATCAATGATAATCAGCCAGGTCTCCGTAATGACTTGCAATGCTATGCGAGGCTTATACATTTGATTTGTCACTACGAAATCGGGAATGACGAAATATTAGATTCACTTATAAAATCCGTTTATCGTTTTATGGCCAGAATGAAAAACCTTACCGTAGTTGAAGAAGCAATTTTTAGTTTTTTACGTCATTCTTTTAAAGTAAAGGCACGAGCCTTAAAGCCAGAACTTGAAGATTTTCTTTCAAGAATAAAACACCTGGAAAAAAATAGATTTGAAACCAGGTCTTTTGCTTATCTCGACATAATTTCATGGGTGGAAAGTAAAGTATATGAGAAACCAATGGAAAAGATCATACACGACAAATATCTTAAAAGCAGCCACAGGTAGGCGTAAAATGTACAGTTAGCTGTTAATAAAATCTTTAAATTCGTCATTTGTACCATTGATTCTGAGGCTGAGATATACTGATCTGCTAACGTGAAACTTTTTTTAATTTAAATGGAATGTTTTGTATTTTTAGTTTGCAACTCTTATATTTGCAATCCTTTTAGAAACCAAATTTAGTAAAACCCAAAAAAATTTCTATTTTTTATGGCTGTAAAAATGAGATTGCAAAGACATGGCTCCAAAAAAAGGCCATTCTACTTTATAGTAGTTGCAGATTCCCGTAGTCCACGTGACGGGAAATTTATTCAGAAACTAGGTTCATATAACCCACTTACTATTCCTGCAAGTATACAGGTAGACCGTCAAAAAGCATTAGAATGGTTACACAAAGGTGCTCAGCCTACTGATACGGTACGTCGTATCCTAAGCTTTAAAGGTGTGCTTTATCTGAAACATTTGCTTCGTGGTGTTTCCCTCGGTTTGTTTGATGAAGCCGCGGCTATGGAAAAATTTACAAAATGGAGTACTGAGCATGATGCAGAGTTTGCTAAACGCCAGGAAACCAATAAGAAGACAAGAACTGCTAGCCGCCCCGTATTTGTAAAAAAAGCTGAAGCTCCTAAACCTTCAGCTGCAGAATCAAAAGGTGCTGCTGATACAAGCGTTGCAGAAGCTCCTGCGGAATAAATCGGTAGAAAATAAATCTTTAATAATAAAGCTTTAAAAGCTGTCTCATCATGAGGCAGCTTTTTGTTGTTTATGCAAGAATTCGACAAATGGATATCATAAAAAAAATATAAATAACCGGTAAATTAATTTTTATTTCATAAAGGGCATTAATGTTGTGAAATTCAGAATTATCGAGATACATTTTAAATACTATTTATGAAAATTCTAAAAATAACACCCTATTTTTTATCTATTATTTTTATGTCCCTGCTTTATACAACTGCTTCAGGTCAGGATTCGGATGACCAGACTACGGCTAGTAAGCAGGAACAAAAAATAGTAGCAAGTACACAAGTTTTGAAAGATTTCGGGGAAATGAAGGATGATATTCCTCAGGAACTGTTGAAAATAACCGAGGGAATTATTGTAGTTCCCAAACTAATAAATGCAGGATTTGTACTGGCTGGCAAGAGAGGTAAAGGCATTGCCATGGTAAAATTGGAAGACGGCTCCTGGAGCAATCCTGTTTTTGTGACTATCACAGGTGGCAGCGTAGGCTTCCAGATAGGTGTGCAGGCAGTTGACTTGGTTTTGATATTTAAACATAGGGAAACATTGCAGGATATTGGCAAAGGAAGTTTTACTTTAGGTGGTGATATATCTGTTACGGCAGGCCCTTTGGGCCGGAGCTCTAGTGCAAGTACCGACACTAAATTCGAAGCAGAAGTGTATTCGTATTCAAGAAGCAAAGGATTGTTTGCCGGAATCAGTTTGGGCGGGTCTGAAATTGCAGTTGATG
>JBDTGD010000149.1:0-1759 GCA_039937595.1 Ginsengibacter sp.
TCCTGGCTGCAGAATGTTAGATGGTTGGCGGTGCCTTCCATGCTAAGTTTTCTTACAAGATTTTCTATTCTCCTTTTAGAGGTTGACGCAAAGAAAGGTATTAAAACATAAAAAAGTGAAACAACGGCAAGCAGGATAAGTATTACCGGGATAGAATTCATATTGGATTTTTTATTTTGTCAAAAAAAGATGTTTCAAGCGTGTATGAAATATTACAACGAATGATTTTAACAATAATTGCCTGCGGGCAATTTATTTTTAGCATTTTTTATAATTCCAATACTGAAGTAGGTTAAATTAATTCAATATTAGTAAAGCAAAATCTTCCTTAAAACCTCGTTTACTGAAATCGTACTGGCCAATCTAAACCCACCAAACCCTTCTAAGCTATTTTTTCTTCATTCAATCCCTATCTTTGCAGCCGTTTAAAAAAATGCTAATATGAAGCCAATACAAATGGTTGATTTAAAACAGCAATACCTTAAAATTAAAGATCAGGTAGATACCGCGGTGGCAGGCGTTTTGAACAGCACTGCTTTTATCGGTGGGCCGCAGGTAAACGATTTTTCAACAAGCCTGGCTTCTTATCTTGGTGTAAAGCATGTAATTCCTTGTGCTAACGGTACGGACGCGTTGCAGATTGCCATGATGGCACTTGGCCTTCAACCAGGCGACGAAGTAATCACGCCCTCTTTCACTTATGTAGCCACTACAGAGGTAATTGCTTTATTGAGATTAAAACCGGTTTTTGTAGAGGTAGATACAAAGTCATTTTGTGTGGATCCGGAAGCTATTAGAAAAGCCATTACTACCAAAACAAAAGCAATTGTGCCCGTTCATCTTTATGGCCAATCCTGCGATATGGAAGGAATAATGACTATTGCAAAAGAGCACGGTTTATATGTAATTGAAGATAATGCACAGTCCATCGGAAGCGATTATATTTTTAAAGATGGTACTGTTAAAAAGACAGGTAATATTGGAACCATTAGCTGTACTTCTTTTTTCCCGAGCAAAAATTTAGGTTGTTATGGCGATGGTGGCGCTATTTGCACCAATGACGACGAACTTGCCGTAAAATTAAAAATGATCGCCAACCATGGACAGAGCAAACAGTACTATCACGATGTCGTGGGCTGCAATTCAAGGCTTGATGCTTTACAAGCTGCAATATTAAATATAAAATTACCTTTACTGGACAGCTACATAGAAGCCAGAAGAAAAGCGGCAGATTTTTATGATAAAGCTTTTGCAGGAAACGATAAAATCACGACCCCTTTTCGCGCATCATATAGCAACCACGTTTTTCATCAGTACACAGTTATTCTAAAGAATATGGACAATCCTGAAAACGTGCGCAATGGCCTGGTCGCATTTCTTAAGGAGAACAACATTCCATGTATGATCTATTATCCCGTACCGGCACACAAGCAAAAAATGTTCGCGGCATTTGGCGGGGGCGATTATACCCTGGAAAAAACAGACTGGCTAACACATAGGGTGTTTTCATTGCCTATGCACACTGAGCTTGATGAAGAACAGCAAAGCTATATCACTAAAAAAGTTTTAGAATACATAAATAAATAAAGAATGAATATTGGAGTAATAGGAACAGGATATGTAGGACTGGTGACCGGAACCTGCTTCGCAGAAACCGGGAATATGGTAACCTGTGTTGATATTGATAAAGAAAAAGTAGCAAAATTGTCTTCGGGAAAGATCACCATTTTTGAACCGGGGCTTGAAAAACTTTTTCAGA
>JBDTGD010000150.1:0-10913 GCA_039937595.1 Ginsengibacter sp.
ATCAGGATTATTTGCCCCGGGCGCGTCTATCGCAATGAAACCATTAGCGCAAGAGCGCATTGTTTTTTTCACCAGGTAGAAGGTTTATACATTGCCGATGATGTTTCGTTTGCTGATTTAAAACAAACCCTTTACTTCTTTGTAAAGGAAATGTTTGGGGAAAATGTCAAAATCCGTTTTCGCCCATCTTATTTTCCGTTTACGGAGCCAAGCGCCGAAATGGATATTTCATGTTTGATATGTGGAGGCAAAGGATGTAACGTATGCAAACACACAGGATGGGTAGAAATTCTCGGCTGCGGAATGGTGCACCCAAATGTGTTGGAAAACTGTGGCATTGATTCTAAAAAATATTCAGGGTTTGCATTTGGGATGGGCATTGAAAGAATTACGATGCTCAAATACCAGATAAAAGATTTACGTATTTTTAGTGAAAATGATGTTAGGTTTTTGAAGCAATTTGAGAGCGCGGTGTAGGGGGATTTCTCTTGCTTTAAATAAAAGTAAGAATGCCTGGTATTTATTTGTCTGCTGAAAAAAAATAAGCCATGACCATCACCATTTGCATTTGCGGAGCAGGAACCATGGGAAGCGGTATTGCACAGGTATCCGCGCAAAGTGGCTTTGATACGATTCTTTATGACGTAAACGAAACCGTACTTGAGAAAGCAAAAATTTCCATTCGAAACAATCTTCAATATTTAATTGATAAAAATAAGATTACTGCAAAAGAAAAGGAAGCGATTTTCAGTCGTATAAAATTTACACGGGACATAAAAGATTGCAACGCTTTTGTAATCATCGAAGCTATTATCGAAAAAGAAGAAGCCAAAGTTTCTCTTTTCAATGATCTTGCCCAATACAATAACGAAGAAGTGATTTTTGCTACCAACACTTCCTCGCTTTCCATTTCATCTATCCAGGAAAAAATTATTTTCCCAGAACGTGTAGTTGGGATGCACTTTTTCAATCCCGCTTACATTATGAAATTGGTAGAAGTAGTAAAAGGCAACAAGACCAATGATGAGGTGGCAAAATCGGTTTTTGATATTTGTAAACAAATGGGAAAGACTCCCGTAATGTGTAAAGATTCACCGGGCTTTATTGTAAACCGGGTGGCCAGGCATTATTATTTGGAGTCGCTTAAAATCGTAGAAGAAGGAGTTGCTTCAATCGAACAGGTGGACAAAATTTTAGAAGCTAATGGTTTTAAAATGGGTCCGTTCAGATTAATGGACCTTATTGGTTTAGATATCAATCTTGCTGTTACCGAAAGTTTATATCACGCTTTTGATGATGCAGCGCGTTTTGAACCTTCATCTACACAGGTAGAAAAAGTAAAAAGGAATGAATTAGGAAAGAAAACAGGAAAAGGATTTTATATTTATCCTGATAAATAAAATGGATGAATTAATTTAGGTCTTGAAATAATTTTTCTAAACCACAAATGCTACAAGAAAATCTCCATCCGGAAGATACAAAATCCCCTAACATACTCGTAACCGGAGGAGCAGGGCTTGTAGGCAAAGAGCTCATCATGCAATTGCTTGCTGAAGGAGAAAACATGAGAGCAATCTATCATTCCACGCCCATTTCAATTGCTCATCCCAATCTTGAACTTGTTCAGGGTGATATTCTGGATGTGGTAAGTCTCGAAGAAAGTATGCAGGGAATCAGCCAGGTTTACCACTGCGCGGCCAATGTATCTTATGATCCTAAAGATAAAATGAGCGTATTAAAAATGAATATTGAAGGAACAGCAAATATTGTTAACGCGTGTATTGATGCTGATGTAAAAAAATTAGTACATGTTAGTTCCGTGGCGGCTTTGGGGAGAATAAGAAAAGGTGAAATGGTTACTGAGGAAATGAACTGGAGTGAAGAAACAAATAACAGTAATTATGGAAAATCAAAATACCTTGGTGAACTGGAAGTGTGGCGCGGAATCGGAGAAGGCCTGAAGGCTGTAATTGTAAATCCATCTCTAATATTGGGAGGAGATAATTGGGAAAATGGCTCATCCGCTATATTTAAAAATGCTTATAACGAATTCAAATGGTACACTGATGGTGTCTCAGGCGTCGTAGATGTAAGAGATGTAGCCCGCGCAATGATCCTGTTAATGAATAGCGAAATTTCGGGCCAGCATTTCATTTTAAGCGGAGAGAATATACCTTTCAGAGAGATATTTACAAGGATCGCTCAATGCTTTAATAAAAAACCTCCTTATAAAAAAGTAACTCCTTTACTGGCTGAACTAATATGGAGAGCTGAAGAACTGAGAACAAAATTTACCGGAAAAAAACATATGCTAACAAAAGAAACTGTTCGAACCGCACTTACAGAAGTATATTTTGATAATAGTAAAATTTTAAAAGCACTTCCACGTTTTCAATTCACGAAAATAGAAGATACAATTGCGTACACTTGCACAACCCTGAAAGAAAAATACAGTCTTTAATCAAAAAATATCCGGATGAAAACTAATTTTCAAATTCTCTTTGTAGCGGTTTTTATTTTTATTCTTTCTTTATTATTAGGACCGGTAATGTTAAAGGCTCAAAGTTCTTTTTATAAAGTAAAGGGAAAAGTAATTGACAAAAACACACGGTTGCCATTGCAGGGGGCTTCTGTATTTGCTCAAAATACTACCATTGGGGAAGCAACAGATTCATCAGGTAATTTCAGTGTTTATCTTCCTAATGGTGGTTATTCATTGGTAACTACTTACACCGGGTACGAAACAGAATCAATTCGCATAAGCCATGCTACGTCTCTGGACGATAGCCTGGTAATAGAATTAAGTCCTGAAGAAAAATCTTTGGAGGCGGTTACTATTATCATCAATCCTGAAGTAAAAGACGGGTGGGAAAAATATGGTTCCTTCTTTAGGGATAATTTTGTCGGGCAAACAAAATTTGCCAAACAATGCGTGATCAAAAATCCTGAAGTTCTTCATTTTTATTTTAGCAAAAAAAACAACAAATTAAAAGTGCTTGCAAAGGAGCCTCTGATCGTTGATAATTTCGCGCTTGGTTATACACTGAAATTTGCAATTGATTCTTTCACTAATTATTATGATACCAAAACCAATTTATTTATCGGGTATCCTCTTTTTGAGCAAATGCAGGGCGACTCTGCGCAACAAAAAATATGGGCCCAAAACAGGGCTTCCGCGTACAAAGGATCTTTGTTGCAATTTATGCGAAGCCTTTATGCGAAAACATTAAAGGAAGATGGTTTTGAACTTCAGTTCATCGTGAAGAATAATGGCAGAGATTATCCCATACCTCTTGAAAATCTTTACGGGTCGTTGAATTATCAGAGAGACGACAGTAGCAACACGGTGGCCTTTCGTCCCAATCAGCCGGAAGTAGCTTTGATCTACAATAAGGCAAAGCCTGAAAAAATTTACCTTGATATGGATTCAACGGTTAATAAAAATTTCCAGTTATCAACTCTCTTTTTTCCGCAAGACGAAATTTTTTTTATTGAACAAAATGGATTCTTTTATGACCAGGAAGATATTATAACCAATGGATATCTTGGGTTTAAAAAAATGGGAGACATGCTTCCTTATGACTATGAACCTTAATAGTTTTCTTGTTATTCTATTTTATCCCCTGCCAGTAAAGCAACAATTTTAAGGGATTCTTATTTTTATGAATTGCTCATTCTCTTTTAACCTGTATACCCAGATTTGATTACAACACTTACTATGATTTATCTTTATTCGGGTTTGATTTTATTCCCTTTACTTTTTCCCAAATCTCCGGGAGCCTTTTTATAAAGACAAGTTCTCTTTTTTTGCTATAGATCTCCTGGACAGGAGTTCCCCAGTAAGTTTTATTGCCTTCTATATTTGAAGGAACACCACTTTGTGCCATAACCGCCGCGTTAGCGCCAATCGTAAGCGTTTTGTTGACACCAACCTGCCCCCACAATGTAACTCCTTCGCCTAAAACAGTTCCTCCTGCAATCCCTACCTGCGAAGCAATCAAACAATTTTTGCCTATTACCACATCGTGACCAATCTGAATGAGATTATCTAATTTGGTGCCGCTGCCAATAATTGTGGAATCGCTCACGCCCCTGTCTATTGTACAGTTAGCACCTATTTCCACATCGTTTTCAATTATTACGTTGCCACAACTTTGCATTTTCTTAAACCAGTTTTCCCTGTTCTTTTTTGTGTTGAAATAAAAAGCATCCCCCCCGATTACGGTTCCGGAATGTATTTCTACATTGTCACCAATAATGCTATCGTCATAGATAGTTACATTGGGATGGACAACGCAATTACTTCCTATGCTTACGTTATTGCCTAAAAAAACATTGGGCATAATAACAGTATCCTTTCCCACTTTGGCGGTGTTGCTAATCATTTTACCGGAGGGAGTAAAAGGCTTAAAATGCTTTACAATTTTTAAATAAGCTTCAAAGGGCTCCTCTGTAATGAACAACGTTTTGCCCGGTGGTACTTCTTTATCAGCATTGATAATAATGAAGGTGGCTGCGCTATTCAGGCAGGTATCATAATACTTTGGATGATCTACAAATACCAGGTCACCCTTTTTTACTTTATGAATTTCATTGATGCCGGTAGCAAACGAATTTACATTTCCGGAAATTTTTGCATTGATAAAATCAGCGATCCATTGAGCTGAAACTGGCGAAGGAAACTGCATAGAAAAAAATTAAGCATCAAAGATAAAGTTTGCATTTTGATACAATCGTCTGTTTTTTTAAACAAACCTTAAAAAGATATTAAAGAAAAAAAATAAAGTACAGACAATAAAAAATTAAAAAAAGCATTTATTAAAAGCGATCAGAAACGATAAAGTTGATCGGGAATTTTATAAGAATAAAATAACAAATCTTCTGCAACACTTTACCACATTAGATTTAAGAGTGAATATAAAAATTATTGAAAATGAAAAAGGGTGATTGTTCCTGATGAAATAAAAGAAAAAGATTTTTTAAAAAGCATATTTCCTTCATCTTATCCACAGTACTTTTAAAAATGTTGATAAAAAAAACTGCAAATATTTTTTTAGTTAGCAAAAATTATTTTTAATATTGTGTAAGGAATTTTTTTTCCTGTACTTACTAACCCATCCATATAACAAAGCCCGTGCATTTTTTGGCGGGCTTTATTATTTTTTATCAATCAGTGGTTATAAAAAATTTCATACTTTGGTTTTAAATAATTCTTTTTGAATACCTATTTTATCACGTACAAACCATTTCGTGTACTTTGTCAATTTACATCTGAAGATGGCAAACAAACGTTAAGAGGTTTTTTTGACGTGCCGCCAAACGTTTATCCGGTGGGTCGTTTAGACTACGATAGCGAAGGACTACTAATTTTAACCGATGATAAAAAATTAAATCATTTATTATTAAATCCGGCGCATGAACATGAAAGAGAATATTGGATCCAGGTAGAAGGATCTGTTTCGCAAGAAGCAATTGATGAATTAACAACCGGTGTTACCATTAATGTTGATGGTAAAAAATTTCAGACAAAAAAATGCAAGGTAGAAAAATTTTATTCACCTCCATCGGTGCATGAAAGGATACCACCTATTCGCTTTAGGAAAAACATACCAGATAGCTGGATCAAAATAATTTTAACAGAAGGTAAAAACAGGCAAGTAAGAAAGATGACATCCAAAGTTGGGTACCCTACTTTAAGATTAATAAGAACAAGGATAGAAAGTGTTACATTAGCACAATTACAACCCGGAGAAAAGAAACCAATATCACAGCAAGAATTGTATAACTTGCTCAAAATTCAAAAAAAATAAATTAAAGATGTTAAGATCAATGACTGGCTTCGGCAGAGTAGAACAAACCATAGGTGACAAAACTTACCTCGTAGAAATAAAATCACTCAATGGCAAACAACTTGATATTAATTTGAAAATTCCTGCACTTATAAAAACACATGAATTTGATATAAGAAACCTGATACAGGAATATTTGTTGCGCGGTACTATTGAATGCTTAATTGTGATCAAACAAAATGGTGCCACGAAACCCGTTGTTATTAATACCGATCTTATTAAGGCTTATTACAGGCAAATAGAAAATCTTTCAAAGGAATTATCTATTGACACCAATTCTGTTTTGGCAGCTTTATTAAGATTGCCTGAAATAGTATCGCCCAGCAATGAAGTATTAAATGAGAATGACTGGAAAGATTTGAAAGTAGTCATTGAAGCCGCTATACATGAATTGAATAAACATAGAATAGATGAAGGGAAGTCATTGGAAAAAGAATTACGTCTTCGTATAAAAAGTATCAATGAGCAGGAAGAACAAATTTTAAAATTTGAACCGCAACGAAGAAAGGCCATGAAGAACGAATTAATTAAGCTTCTTGAAGAAAATGTTGGTAAAGAGAATTATGATGCCAACCGGCTTGAGCAGGAACTGATCTACTATATTGAAAAAATAGACATCAGGGAAGAACAGGTAAGACTTAAAAATCATTGCGAATATTTATTGTCTATTATCGGCGATAATGAAGAAACAAAGGGTAAAAAACTTTCTTTTGTAGTTCAGGAAATTGGTAGAGAAATTAATACAACCGGATCCAAAGCTTATGATTCCGACATACAAAAATGTGTGGTTTTGATGAAAGATGAGCTTGAAAAAATAAAGGAACAAACTTTTAATATTCTTTAGCTCCTGTTCTATGCTTATGAAAAGAAATTATTTTTGCACAAAAAGCAGTTTGAAAAAAATCCTTTTTATATTTTTTATTCCTGTTTGCTTTGGTTCGTGTATCAGCATCAACCTGTTCGAAAAACAAGCCGCAATACCTGACCAGGAGTGGTATTATTCAAATGTACCCAAATTTACTTTTCATATTGATGATACAGCTTCGCTCTACAATGTTTACATCGTGTTGCGCCACACCGATCTTTACAATTACAATAATGTCTGGCTCAGGATTGGCTCTGATTCTCCTCTCGATTCAATGCATTACCAGAATATCAATATCCAGTTAGCTAATGATTCCAAAGGATGGAGCGGAACGGGGATGGATGATATTTACGAAGTGAGAAAGAATATTTCAGCAGGTCCCTTATCCTTTAAGAAGCCGGGAGACTATACTTTTTCTATCGCCCAGATCATGCGGGAAAATCCATTGAAATATATATTGAATATAGGAGTACGCGTAGAAAAGGTAAAATTGTAGGACTATTACCTCTTGTTATTCTCTTTTACTATCGAATTTCAAATCGTGGATGTATGGCTTATCAAACCCTCAAAAATAAATTAAAGGCAAAGCCACTAAGATTAATTTTTATTTTCTACTGGTTTTTGCTCGCTTATATACTTGCCGCCCTTGTATTTTGGTATATCGCCCTAAATCGACAAAACCAGGAAATTTATAAATTCAGGCTTAATGCAATTGGAACTGAAGTTTCATCAAATTTGCAGCAAAGGGAAAAAATAGAAGCATTCAAAGAAAGGAAAACCGACCAATACATCGGAGAAGGAATTACTTTTCTTTTGTTAATATTTGCAGGTGCTATCATTATTTTAAGACTTGTCAGGTGGCAGTTGGTACAGTCCCAGCAACAGAAAAATTTTATGATGGCAATAACGCATGAGTTAAAGACACCGATTGCCGTTACCAAACTGAACCTGGAAACCATGCAAATCAGGAAGCTTGAGCCCGATCAGAAGCGTAAACTAATACAGAACACCATCCAGGAGACCAACCGGCTTGATGCTTTGTGTAATAATATACTTCTGACAAGCCAGATAGATTCCGGCGGATATACCGTTAATAATGAAAAATTTGATCTTGGCATTCTCGTAAATGATTGCGTAGAAGATTTTATTAAGCGGTTTCCTTCAAGAAAAATTGAAATTGATGTTAAGGATGAGGCCATAATTACGGGAGACCAGATTCTGTTGCAATTATCCATTAACAATCTTTTAGATAATGCACTCAAATATTCAGGAAAAGACAATGTAGTTTTGGTAAAAGTTTTTCAAAATAATAAAAAGATATTTCTACAGGTAATAGATGAAGGAACAGGAGTTGCCTCAAGTGAAAAAGAAAAGATTTTTGATAAATATTTTCGGGGGAGGCACACTCGGGCAAAAGGAACGGGTTTAGGGCTTTATCTTACAAGGGAAATTGTGAGGCAACATCATGGAAGCGTCACTATGAAAAATAATATTCCCTACGGCGCTGTTTTTGAAATACAATTTAGAACTTCAAAAATTTAAAACTTTTAATTTCCATCACATGCAACAAAAAAAACGCTCGATTCTCTTAGTAGAAGACGAAGAAAATTTACAGGATACTTTAAAACTGAATTTTGAAATGGAAGGATATAATGTGTCGTCCGCTTACAATGGAGAAGAGGCTTTAAATGCTGTTCGAAATGAGTATTTTGATCTTATTATCCTTGATGTAATGCTTCCTGAAATAGATGGCATTACGGTATGCGAAAATATACGCTTAAGCAATACCGAAATTCCTATCCTGATGCTTAGTGCAAAAAACCAAAGTACTGACCGGGTTTTAGGCCTCAAAAAAGGAGCGGATGATTATGTTACCAAACCCTTCAGCCTGGAGGAACTGTTGATAAGAGTAAGTATCCTGATTAACAAAAGCAAAAAAATATCTCATAAAGAACCCGTGGCTGACGAATATAATTTTGGAAATAATGTGGTCAATTTTAAATCTCTGGAATGTGCCACAAAATCGGGAGAGAAAATAGATCTTACTAAAAAAGAAGTAATGCTTTTAAAACTGCTGATTGAAAACAAAAATGAGGTAGTAACGCGGGAAAAAATTTTGCAATCAGTTTGGGGGTATAATGTTTACCCTACTACGCGGACAGTAGATAATTTTATTTTAAACTTTAGGAAGTACTTTGAGGATGATAGCCGCAACCCCAAATATTTTCATTCTGTAAGGGGTATCGGATACAAATTTACTAATTACAATTAATTAAGAATCCTTCGAAATTGCTTGCCTGCTGGTCAGTAGTTGTTTGTTGAAACAATAAATGCGATTCTCTTTTGACAAGTAATCGAGTATGCATTGTAAATTAGGTACTAATTGCAAACCTGCTTATCCAGAAGAGCCACTACTTCAGAAGCCTTTTCAAATATGTTATTCAGATGGTGTATGCTAGATGGAGGAGCATATAGATTTATTTCTATTTCATCCAAAAGTAAAGTTAACATCAGGGTGGTTCCAAGGCTCACATTGCATTTATCCAGTTCTTCATTCAGGCGTCTCCTGTTCAATTCATTAACAGGCACTTTGAACTTTGAAGCCAGGTAATTTTTTAATGAAATATCCAGCGTAGCAAAAAATTCTTTACTGTTTTGAGATACCAATTTTTCATGTGTTAATAGCAATGGATTTTCAGGAATCACAAACTCTTTTTCCTTTTCTGCCTGAGCATTTTTAAGATCGTCCAACTTTATTTTAGTTTCTAAAAGATCTTTGTTTTTATTCTTTTTAATAATTAAGAAAAGAATTAAAATAATGATCCCCAGAAATAGAATAATTCCCCCAAACAATTCTGTCTTTGTTGAAATAAAAGAATTGTTGTCTGGTACATTTTTATTGTTTTTTGCGAATGAATTTTGCGGATGACCAGACCCTTTACTGACCTGCACTTCCAAAGACGGGGCAAATACTGTTCTATAAGTGGCGGATTCAGGATCGAAATAAGAAAATGAGATGGAATCAATTTTATAATTCCCAGGCTTTGAAACTGTAAATGGAAATGAAAATATTTTGCTTCCCTGCATTGGAACCTGCGATTTGTCCACATTATCTTTTACTTTGGCATCATATGCATCAACGCCTTCAGGCCAAACAATCTTAGGAGCATTCACCAATTGAATATTGCCCTGACCACTTACAACAACATTTAAAGTTCCGGCATCATCCGTCGTAATAATATCTTTTAGCAGCGAGGAAGATATTTTAAAATTACCAACGGCGCCTCTGAAGTCTTTGGGCTCACCCTCGGACGGTAGAGGTTTTACATCAATGGTGACAGGCGCTGTTTTTAGCGTCAGATTTTCTTGTACTAAACCACTTGCAGGAATACCGGCGTCGCCAAAATTTTGCAACATATCAAAAAAACCATTAGTCATCTGTGATCTAGCATAGTCAGATTTTATGAACGTAACATTATTATCTGCAACTACCGAGTCAAGTGTAATTTTCCCCGCCTGCAGTGGATACAATTCCACTTTTCTCAGCGTGTAGACATTATACAAGCGGCCGTTAAATTTCTCCTGCACTGCGTTATTACTAACGTCAAGGTCGCTGACAGAAAAGCCATTGAATGAAGGAGCGCTCGTAACGGTTGTTTGAGAATGAAGCCGGGTATATAGTTTGAATGAAGCAACGATAGGTTCTCCCACATAACAAGTGGTTTTGCTTACATCTAATTTGATGAAAAGATTCTTTTGCGTTTTTGCAGCTACATTTTCTCCGGGTTTTAAAATAAAGTCATCAAACTCACGACTGACAGGAGCTGAAGGCATATCAAAATTAAAGCCCGGAAAAGCTGATAAGGGATTTGAGTTGGCCGAATTATTGTTTTTAGGCAACACAGAAGAAGCGTTAGTAACTTTTATTGTTACCGGGTCGCTTGTATAATTTTTTCCATCCGCTACAGCTTTTGCTGGTCCGATTGTAAACTTCCCGGGTTTTTTCGGTTGCAATGAAAAGCGAATCGCTACATATTGAGTAACCTTACCATTAATATTGCTGGTGCTGCTTTCCTGGCTGGGGCCACTTACGATATTAAAATTTTTAAAATCAGGCGGGACAATACTTTCTACATTGTTAGCATTTTCCATTTTAAACTTAAGCTCAAGTAAATCATTTTTTCCAATTGTTTTATTGG
>JBDTGD010000151.1:0-7603 GCA_039937595.1 Ginsengibacter sp.
TACCAGTTCTACAAATCGTTGAGAATAGATTTTTTTACCACGCCGTATTACTTCATCGGTTCCGGAATTATAGATATATTTAATAAAAAAGGGTAATGCCAAAGATTCAAATTTTAATGAAAAACTCGTTTTTGCGTTCGCTGATTGCGAAAAAAGCAATTTGCAAAAATAACAAATTTTAAAAGAGGAGAAAGGTGCTTTATAACAATTTATGGAAATTTAAAGAAAAGAAATCCGGGTATATCGTCAAAAAGGCTTGCGCTGCAAGACCACTAATTGCTAATCGAATAAGAATATTTTATCGAAATAAGCATTTCCGATTGCTGTTCGGGTATTGGATTTTATTCTATCCTTTTACTAATCTACCATTTGAATAAATGCTTAATATATTGGCATTGTCTTCAGTAAGGCAAAATCTGATATCGTCTTCAAGGCCAAAATTCATGAGGCGATGAAAATGAGAAGCTTTTTTTTCTTTCATAAATTCAAATAAATTGCCTTTTGCCTGAAGGTAAAGCGTTTCCGCTATCTGGGAGGCATCACAATTTAACTCGAAGTGATCTTTGATCCTGTTAATTACAGCGCCTGCAAAAAGTGTGTCTTCAATATTGACCCTATTTTTCCAGGCTGCACAAGCAAGTACTACATTTGATTTCTGATTGATAAGATAATCACAAACAGCAGAAATATTAGAGAAAGCACCTGTAATAATGCCTTTTGCATTGGCAGCGAGGGCCAGGTGCAAAAGCTTGGTGCCATTCGTGGTAGTTAATACCAATGTTTTTCCATTTATAAACTCGTGGGTGTATTGCAATGGTGTGTTTCCGTATTGCAATCCTTCCGCTATTTTCCCATTTCTTTCGCCTGCGGTGATCACCTCCAACTGCTTGCCTAATTTTATACAATCGGCTACGCTGTCCACTGGAATGATAGATTTTGCTCCATTTTTTAAAGCCGTAGCTATGGTAGAAGTGGCCCGTAAAATATCAATTATAACTACAGTACTATTGCTGATATCGTAAAGTTTCAGGAGAGACGGTGATAGAACCGTATTTAAAACAGGAGAATTATTTTTCTTCAAACTCATTTGTAAAAAATCTAAATTGTTTTTTTATTTTAAACCGTAATGCGATGCATCAGGTTAAAGGAGACGCCAGGCATCAGACTAAACGAGGCGCGATGCATCGCGTCTCTACGTTATTCAAAAGGCATTTTTACCACTTTTGCTAAAAGATTCCTATCTCTTATTTTAATATAAACTTCAGTTCCGATTTTTGAATAATCCTTATTTACATAACCCATAGCAATTGCTTTTTGAAGTGTGGGCGATTGAGTTCCGCTGGTTATCCGGCCAATTACTTCCGCATCCTTATTTTGAATTTCATAATCATGCCGTGGAATTCCTTTGTCAACCATCTCCAAGCCTACTAATTTTTGTTTTATTCCTTCTTGTTTTTGTTTTTCCAAAACGTCCTTTGCTGTGAAATCCTTAGTAAATTTTGTAATCCACCCAAGGCCTGCTTCCAATGGAGTTGTAGTATCGTCTATGTCATTTCCATACAGGCAATATCCCATCTCAAGCCTGAGTGTGTCACGGGCAGCGAGTCCAATGGGTTTCAGTCCATGTGGTTTGCCTTCTTCAAAAATCTTATCCCAAATCCGGTTGGCATTATCATCCTTGTCTTCAAAATAAATTTCTATCCCACCAGATCCGGTATAGCCGGTTGCACTTATCAGCACATTGTCAACTCCGGCAAACTTCCCTTTCACGAATGTGTAATATTTCATGTTCAGGATATCAATCTCGGTGAGAGTTTGTAGAATTTTGGTAGCATTGGGTCCTTGTATCGCCAGCAAACTAGTTTTATCAGAGATATTATGCATTTCTACAGCTTCGGTATTATGTTTTGATATCCAATCCCAATCTTTTTCTATGTTGGAAGCATTTACTACAAGCATGTAAATCTTGTTTTCTTCAATACAATACACAATCAAATCATCAATAATACCACCGGCGGCATTTGGCAGGCTACTATACTGGGCTTTTCCCGCAGCAATTTTTGAAGCATCATTGCTTGTTACGCGCTGAATAAGCGCTAACGCCTTTCCGCCTTTCAAAATAAACTCACCCATGTGGCTCACATCAAAAACGCCTGCATTTTTTCTCACCGCGTTATGCTCGTCATTAATCCCGGAATAGCTGATGGGCATATTAAAACCTGCAAATTCGGCCATCTTAGCCCCTAATGCAATATGCTTTTGTGTAAATGGTGTGGTTTTCATAATATTTTATAAAAGCGTGGTAAAATTATTTTTTAATTATAACAATTCTCCCGCAATTATTTTTTGCAACTGATCGTGAATTTTTCCATTGGTGGCAATAATGCCTGGCTGAAAAGGGGAATAGGTTTCTCCTTCCAGGTTGGTTACTTTTCCGCCTGCTTCCTCAACTATTATAAAACCGGCTGCACTGTCCCAGGCATGAAGCTCGTGCTCATAAAAACCATCAAGGCGCCCGGCAGCAACCCAGCAAAGATCAATGGCAGCGCTTCCAAATCGTCTTACGGGAACGCCTTGTTTTATTAATTTTGAAAATACCTGCAATGGCCCGTTCGGATGATCCAGGTAAGTATATGGAAAGCCTGTAACAAGGCAGCTTTGCAACGCATCTGTTTTGCTGCTCACCGAAATCGCATTCCCGTTTAATGTGGCGCCTTTGTTCTTTTCGGCGAAGAAAAATTCATTTAAAATTGGATTATATACCGCACCCATGTACATAGTTCCTTTGTACTCCAGCCCAATGCTTACGCAACAAATAGGAATACCATTGGCAAAATTTACGGTTCCGTCGATCGGGTCAATGATCCATTTGTAATCACTATCCGAAACTTTTTCATCGCTCTCTTCACTCACAATGCCATGTTCGGGAAAAGCTTTTTTAATTACATCTCTAATCGCCTTATCAGAAGCATGATCCGCTTCGGTAACTAAATTATTAATGCCTTCCTTATGACTTATGGTAAATTTTCCGTTAAAAAAGTGCTTCAATTGTGCCGCGCCTGCATTGGTGGCCTCTATTAATATTTCTTTATACATGTCTGCAAAGGTTAGGTAATTTATTCAATTCAGAAACTGTTGACCGGTTTATTCTTTAAGATATATAGTTTAATTGCTAAATTGCCTTTTTTATAATGTGCTAATGTGAAAGTGTTCAGATTAAATAATTAACCAATGAATGAATCCCTGACCCCAACAGACGATTTATCTGTGACAGTAAACAAACAAATAAAGAAAATTACTGATCAGCTCAATAAACTCATTAACAAATTAACAACAGCAGTAAATAAACAAATTAACGCAATTCCTGTTTAACCAATAGCTCAATTAACTAATAACCTAATAATCCAATTGCAACTCTCCGTCATTATAATAAATTTCAACGTTAAATATTTTTTAGAACAATGCCTTTTATCAGTGATAAAAGCCATGAAAAATATCAATGGAGAAATTATTGTTATTGATAATAATTCAGACGATGATAGTTTTTTGTTTTTTCAGAACAGCTTTTCTGAAGTTCATTTTATTTGGAATAAAACCAATCAAGGCTTTGCAAAGGCCAATAACCAGGCGCTGAAAATAGCCAGAGGGGATAACGTTTTATTTCTGAATCCGGATACAATCGTTCCGGAAGATTGTTTTGAGAAATGTATTGCATTTATCAATCAAAATAATTGCGCCTTAGGAATAAAAATGCTGGATGGATCGGGGAATTTTTTAAAAGAAAGCAAAAGAGCATTCCCATCACCGACTACTTCTCTTTTTAAACTCTTCGGATTAGCAAAATTATTTCCTAAATCAAAAGTTTTTGGCAAATACCACCTTGGGTATTTAAGTGAAAATGAAAATCACGAAGTGGATGTTTTGGCAGGGGCGTTTATGATGATTCCAAAAAACATATTGAATACGGTTGGGAGTTTTGACGAGGATTTTTTTATGTATGGAGAAGATATTGATTTAAGTTTCAGAATTCAAAAAGCAGGATTCAAGAATTTTTATTATTCGGAAAGCTGCATCATACATTTCAAAGGAGAAAGTACCAAAAAAGGTACCCTTAATTACGTTAAAATGTTTTACAAAGCAATGAGCATTTTCGTTGAAAAACATTATGGAAGTAATCGCTCCTGGTTGTTTAGTTTTTCTATACATGTGGCTATTTTTATAAGGGCTTCATTTTCTGCAATTGCCCGTTTGTTAAAGCTCAAAAGTGTGAAGCAAAACAAAGCAGAAGCCGAACCCGGAACATCGGTCATTGCCGGAAGCTTACATGAATATAAAGATGTGACTGAACTACTAAACCAGGCTGGAATAAAAGAGAAACTATTGTTACGAATGGATCCTGCCGGTTTTCAGAATTTGGATGAAACACTATCAACTGATTCGCCTGAAAACATTTATTCTAATAAGGACATAAAAAAAATTATTTTTTGTGAAGGAACCTTGTCTTTTAGAGACATTATTGAAGCGATGCCCATTATTCCAAAATACATTTCCATTCAATTGTTTTCAAATGGATGTCATGCGATTATAGGAAGTGATGATAGAAACGTGGCTGGTAACTTTATTTTAAAGAGCGAGGAATCAGCCTGATGGTTTTAAAAACAGTTAGAAAAATCTTCAGAAAAGTCCATTCTTTTTATAATTTATAAACAGAAATTGGTTTTATTTGTTTCTTTACTGTTAATCGAAGTGTAACTCAGGTATCTAAAAATTAAATTGGAGATTTAAAGCCTGAGTTGAAGGAATTAATTTTTTTCGATTACCTGTGTGTAATTGCACCTAATTTCTCATCTTATTACCAAATAACATAGTTTTTTATCTTTAAAATAAATTCTATTGACATGCGTTTGAAATATTTCCTTTTGCCTGCAAGTATATTTTTGCTGTTTTCTTTCTTTAATCTTTCAACTTTAAATGCTCAAAAAAAAATGAACGATTACGCTTCCGAATGGAAAAAAGTAGATGATCTTCAAAAGAAGGGATTGACAAAATCTGCCTTGACGCAGGTTGAAAGTATTTATTTAAATGCAAAAAAGAATAATAATGATCCCCAGATTATTAAGTCATTATTGTTCAAGATAACACTTCAGCAAAATATCCAGGAAGATGCTTCTGTCAAAAGTATTGACTCTCTTGAACAGCAAATCGCTACTGCAAAAGAGCCTGCCAAATCAATACTACAAAGCATTACAGCGCAAATGTATTGGAACTATTTTCAGCAAAACAGGTATCAGCTTTATCAAAGAACCAACACGGTAAATTTTGATAAAAAAGATATTGCCACATGGACCGCTGATGATTTACATAAAAAGACAGGAGAATTGTATATCGCTTCGTTAAAGGATGAAAAACTTTTGCAACAAACAAAGCTGGATCCTTTTGATGCCATTATTATTAAAGGGAATGTTCGTTATCTGCGGCCTACTTTGTATGATTTACTGGCGCATCGCGCATTGGATTATTTTAAAAATAATGAAAGGGATATTACACGCCCTGCTTATGCTTTTGAGATAATTGATACATTGGCGTTTGCGCCCGCAAGTGAATTTATAAGTGCAAAATTTACCACAAAAGATTCTATATCCATTCATCATAAAGCACTTATTATTTTTCAAAAATTGCTATCACTCCATCTTTTTGATGCAAATCCGGATGCATTCATAGATGCCGATATTGAACGGGTCAATTTTGTAAATCATTATGGTGTGATGCCCGGTAAAGATGCACTTTATATAGATGCGTTGGAAAATATTGAGAAGAGATTTAATACCGTTGAAGCTTCTGCACAGGCTACGTTTTTGATTGCGCAGACCATTTATAATAAAGCCACCGAAGCAAACAGGAATAAAAATCCTGATTCCAATTACACCGTAGTAAAGGCGAAAGACATTCTTGATAACATTATTAAAAAATTCCCGGAGAGCGAAGGTGGAATTAATGCGCAAAATCTTTTGACAACTATTCTACATCCTTCTATCAATTTAACGACAGAAAAAGTAAATGTTCCCGGATTGCCTTTCCGCACATTAGTTACTTATCAGAATTTTAATGCCATTTATTTCAGGGTAATTTCATTAACTCCTGATCTTAAAAAATTCCTTGCTAACAGCACCGGTAATGACAATGTTTTCGCAAAATTAAGTTCCCAAAAGACGATCCGAAACTGGGAACAGGCATTGCCAAAAACTGATGATTATTTGTCTCACTCTGTGGAGGTAAAAATTGATGCTTTACCTGTTGGTGAATATGCTTTGCTTGGAAGCGCGGATGAGAAATTCAGTCTTGATGAAAATCCGTTGGCTGCTCAATATTTTTATATTTCGGATATTAGTTTTATTAATAGTGGCTTGCAGTATTTTGCACTGAATCGTAGCACAGGGCAGCCTTTAGGCGGAGCTAATGTACAGGTATGGACACAGAAATATGATAATTCTTCGCGGGGGTATCGTTTGGTAAAAAAAGAATTAGCAACTGCAGATAAGAATGGTTTTTTTAAAATTTCTGAGCCTGGAAAGAATGAATACAGCAGAAGCATACGACTTGATATAACTTATAAAAATGACCATTTATTTTTGGATGAATTTCAATATGTCTATTATAATAATTACAACAATGATGAAGAAGATGAATTTGACGGATTGAAATCCAAAGTATTTTTATTTACAGACAGAAGTATTTATCGTCCCGGTCAAACGATTTATTTTAAAGGGATTGGCGTCACAAGTGACCGAAAAACAAGGAAGTCCGTTCTTCTTCAATCAAAAGATTCCCTGAATATTATTTTTTCCGATGCCAATGGTCAAAAAATTGATTCGGTAAAAGTGTTACTAAATGATTTTGGATCATTTAATGGAAAATTTAAAATCCCGGAGAATAAATTGAATGGAAGTTTTGACATTGATGTGGCAGGGTTTAGTAATTCTTCCGTTTCATTTTCGGTAGAAGAATATAAACGTCCGAAGTTTTATACAGAGTTTGAAAAAGCCAAAGAAAGTTATCGTGTAAACGATACTGTTAGTATCACTGGATTTGCAAAGGCTTATACTGGAAATAATATTGATGGCGCAAAAGTTTCTTACAGAGTGACCAGGGTAGCCAGGTTTCTATATCCATGGCTGTTTTGGAGAACCATAATGCCGCGCACACAGTCATTAGAAATTACTCATGGAGAAATTACAACAGATGCTGATGGTAAATTCAGGATAAAATTTGCTGCAATTCCCGATCTAACAATTGATCCCAAAAACGATCCTGTTTTTGATTACAAAGTTGAAGCTGATGTTACCGACATTAACGGTGAAACACGAAGCGCTGGCATCATTGTCCCAATTGGTTATAAAGCCTTGAATCTGCAAATCTCTTTCCCACAAGGCGATGTAATCAATATTGACAGCTTGAAAAATATTTCAATCAGCAGTAAAAATTTAAGCGGCGAACCTGAAACAGTAAAAGCAGACGTAAAAATTTATAAACTGCAAACACCTGACAGATTAATTCGTCAAAGATTGTGGGCAGAACCGGATGAATTTATTTATCCAAAAAAGGA
>JBDTGD010000152.1:0-8891 GCA_039937595.1 Ginsengibacter sp.
AAGAAAAAACCCTAAATTTAATTTGCAGCAGAATGTAAAAATTGAGGGACAAGTGCTATACCCTGGCACGTATCCGAAACTTGATGAGAAAGAACGCTTGTCGTCCTTTGTAGTTAGGACTGGTGGCCTTAGGGAAAATTCGGATGCTAACGGAGCGATACTTTACAGAATAAAGGATACGGCCAATCACAATAATATTCCTGACAGTTTATACTCTAATTCTGCTGAAGCAATAAGCATTGATCTTGAAAAAGCTATTAACAACCCTGATACAAAATATGATATGGTTTTGCAGGCGGGAGATGTTATTTATATTCCCAGAATAAATCCTGTAGTTTCAGTAAAAGGTGCCGTTCAAAATCAATTGAGGATATTTTTTGATAAAGATCATACCAACCTTGGATATTATATTGATAAAGCAGGTGGGTTCGGTGAAAGACCATGGAGAAGAAGAATATACGTAACTCATGCAAATGGGAAAAGCCAAAAGACAAGCAATTTCCTTTTCTTGCACTTCTATCCAAAAGTAAAAGAAGGAAGTGTAGTTACAGTGCCGGTTAAACCTCAGAGTAAGGTGGTCTCTTCAACAATTTTACAAAGTGTATTGGCCACCGTACCTATTTTAATAGTTTACTTTTTAACCAAGAATTAGTGAAAATGACATCGCAGAATCTGACCATAGAATTTATCGACAGGCTAAAGAGGCATAAGTATACTATTATCATTGTATCGTTGATCTGTGCAGCCACATTGGCAGTTTATGCGTTAAAGACTCCGGTGACTTTCACTTCTAAATCAACTATTTTCCCATTGACAAGTGGCAATGACAACACTTCTGCATCTTCTGCATTGAGTGCTTTATTTACCGGCGGTGGCGACACAAAATCTTTCACCGATGATGCCTCGGTGAATATAGTTGAGCTTGCGCTAAGCCGCACAACGCGCGAAGAAGTGGCTGCCATCAAAGATTCCTCGCTTGGAAATAAAACAATTGCTGAGCTTTTAATCAATGATATCAATACTCACAGGAGTTTCCTGGAGCCAAAAATTGAAATACCCTCTTCTGAGACGGCGCTGATGGCTTTAGCAGGAAAAATTTTAAACTACGGATTAACAGCATCCATTAATAAAAATAACAGTTTTGTTTTAACCTATACAGGCAGGAGCCCCGAATTGGTAAGAACGATCAGCTATGGATTTATTGAAAAGATATCAAAATTTTATATTGATCTCAAACGTGAAAAAGCGAAAAGGGATTTTGAATTTGCTACCGGTAAAGTTGATTCACTCAGCCGGGTTATCAATTCAAAAGATAACCAACTCATTGCAATGGATAAAAGAACTTTGTTTACCAATATATCAAAAATGGAATTTAGGGTTCCGACCGAAAACCTCATTACAGATAAACAAATGCTACGTCAGCAGTATGCCGTTGCGGTAGCTAATCAACAAAACGCAGCCTACAAATTACAAAAGGTCACACCCGTAATGAAAGTACTGGACAATCCGGATCCGCCATATGATATTCAAAATAAATCGCCCATCATATATGGGCTTATAGGTTTTTTGATTGGATTGATCCTATCCATATTATATGCTTCGTTAAGGTTATTAGTAAGACACGCAAAAGATGAAGCCAGCAAGGCTATTTATGGAGAAGAGACTTCAAATACAACTATGGCTGCATAAAAATGTGTAAACACAAAATCACTATAATTGTTGGTTTACTGTCTTTTTGAAAATTAAATTTTGTTAAAAAAATTAATTTAGAAACGGATTTCCTTTTATTTCTTCAGCTATTGTTGTAGCAGGGCCATGCCCCGGATATACTTTTACATCCACAGGCAGGGTGAATAATTTTTCTTTAATATTCTTTACCAGGTCTTCGTGACTTCCAAAAGGCAGATCGGTACGGCCAATACTGTTTTGAAAAAGCACATCTCCTCCAATGACAAAATGCTGCTTTTTACAATAAAAACAAATACTTCCCGGAGAATGGCCCGGAGCATGAATCACTTCCAACTCATCATCCCGTAAAGAAACAACGTCTCCTTCTTCCAGGTAGATGACATCTCCCTGGTAATTATCAAAAGGAAGATTAAACATTAGGCCGGAAGCTGGCGCCATTTCTAAAATAGATTTCTCCAAAGAATGTGTTTTTAACTTTACATTATATTCATCTGCTATAAATTTATTGCCGAATACATGGTCCAGATGGCAATGGGTATTGAGCAAGATTTTGGGTTGAAGTTTTTTTAGATTGATAAAGGATTTCAGCTCTTCTTTTTCAGCATCAAAATAACATCCGGGATCTATGATGATGCATTCGTTGAATTCATTATAGAGAAGGTAGGTATTTTCCTGAACTGGATTAAATGTAAAAACTTTTATTTGAAACATATTGAATTTTTGTATCCGTATAATTTCATTTCATTGATTAGCCTGAAACGTTTAATTTTAGGCGATTATAACTTAAGGCAACATGCAAGATCATAAGAATCCTATGTACAAAAAAATATTTCTGTTATCACTTTTTTTATTTGCTATGGCAGGTTTTGTCAGTGCCCAGGTAAGTTCTGTAGAATATGGAAAGAACCGTTTACAATTTAAAAAGTTCAAATGGCAGTATTACCAGACAAAAAATTTCAATTCCTACTTTAGCCAGGATGGCCAGGAACTTGGAAAATTTGTAGCACAGGTGGCTGAAGAAGAACTTCCGGGTATTGAAAAATTTGTTGAATTTAATTTGCAGCGCAGGGCTAATATTGTGATCTACAATAGCTTTAATGACATGAAGCAAAGTAATATTGGGTTAGGAAACGATTGGCAAGTAGCCGGCGGTCTTACTAAATTAGTAAACAATAAAATGATTGTTTATTACAACGGGAATCACGATGACCTCAGGCTGCAAATCAGGCAGGGTATTGCGGGAATTTTAGTTCAGAATCTTTTATTCGGCGAAGACCTTGGAGAAGTGGCCGGTAACGCCGCTTTATTGGATCTTCCTCAGTGGCTTACGGATGGTTATATAGCTTATGCTGGCCAGAACTGGAGCACAAAGCTTGATGATCAATTAAAGAACGAAATACTGAGTGGTAAGTATAAGAACTTTTACCAGTTCGCTTTTGAACAGCCCCTTTTGGCGGGTCATGCATTTTGGTATTATATCGAAGAAAAATATAAAAGAGAAAACACCACTTACCTCTTGTATCTCGCAAGAATTTATAAAAGCCTGAAGAAAGCCTCACAGCAAGTTACCAAACAAAAAAGGTTTAAGGATGTGCTTGCCGGTTTTATGCAGTTTCAGGAAGATAAATACGATAATGATATTAGCCGTCGAAAAAATTATCCCAAAGGAAGTGAGATCACCGATTTGACAATAAGCAAAAGGGTTGATTATTACAATTTTAACGTAAACCCAAATAAGCGCGATGGTTCTTATGCGGTGGTGCAATATAAAAAGGGTCAGTATAGAGTGATATTTAATGACGGATTTACTGATAAAACCTTACTGAAATTTGGACCGAAAAGCAAGCAGGATCAGATGAATCCTAATTATCCTATTATGGCGTGGGACCCAAAGGGGACAAGGCTTTCAGTTCTTTATGAACAAGAAGGCGGCATCCATTTCTTTGTTTATGATGTGATCACTAAAGTGAAACCAATTAAGAGAGACTTTAGCAAATACTTCGACCAGGTGCTGGATATGAAATATATGATCAATAGTCAGACACTTCTTTTAAGCGCTGTCAAAAATGGCCACTCTGATATTTATTCTTATAATATCGAAAATGATAAAGTAAGACAGATAACAGATGATGTGTATGACGACCTTGATCCTTCCTTTGTTGCTTTCCCCAATAAAACCGGGATTATATTTTCAAGTAACAGGCCTTCGGCGAATGTAAGAGGTGGCGATACATCTTTAATGCCTAACCGGTTTAACATTTTTATGGTAACGGATTTTGACACAAAGAACGCTGCTCCATTAAACCAGATAACCCAGTTGACAAATTTAAAATTTGGCGATGCCCGTTATCCTACCCAGTACAGCCATACACATTTCACTTTTGTAAGCGACCTGAATGGAATAGGAAACCGGTATGCAGGGCTTTTTAGCACTATCAAAGAAGGGTTAGATACCGTTGTGATAGTGGGTAATGAAATCTTAAGAAATCCGACCGGCGCTGAAGTGGATTCACTTTTAAAGGTGATGCATAAGACTGATGTGGACTCTGTTGCGTTAGTTTCTGTTTCCAAAGATTCTGCTCTTGTATTTCCATTGACTAACTATGCTAACAGCATTCTTGAAAGCAAGGAAGCTGGCGATGACCACCAGGTAAGCGAAGTTACCAGACAAGATGATGATAAGATCCTTTATAAATTGAAAATCGATGAAAACGCGTTGCGACGGAGAAATGTAAATGCCAGGCCCAGTGATTATATGGAGAAAAAAATGGCCGCAAGCAGGATAGCCCAGGGATCTGAGATCGCTGCGCCCCCGCCGGAATCCCAGGAAAATGATATTTTTCAACATGAATTTAAAAGAGATACATCAGTTGCAATGACCCTTAAAACAGCACAAGGAAATAGTCAGCCGGATGTATTGTCCACAGCCAGTTTGTTTCCTTATAAACCATTGAAATTTGCAACAGACTATATCGTTGCCGGGTTTAATAATAATGTACTCGGCACAAAATACCAGGTGTACCAGGGAGGTGCAGGGCCGATTACTCTGACATCCAATAATGGATTGAACGGAATGCTTAATGTCGGAACAGCAGATCTGATGGAAGATATCAAGATATCAGGAGGGGTAAGAATTTCTACTAATTTAAAAGATAATGATTGGTTATTTAACTTTTCCAACTTAAGAAAAAGAGTGGATTGGGGATTAACCTATTACAGAAGTGTGCAGGAGACAGGATTTACCGATGGCACGAATGCTTATCCGGGACACATTTTTTCAAATCTATTCCAGGGAAATCTTTCGTACCCTTTTGACGAAGTAAGAAGTGTTCGTTTTAACATTGGCGTTAGAAGAGATAACGTCGTTGTGGGCGCGGTCGACCAGCCATCGCTTGCTTATCCTAATGCTGCTAACACTTATGGTTTGACGCATCTTGAATATGTTTATGATAATACGCTGAACCCCGTACAGAACATCTGGAATGGCATCCGTTACAAAGTTTATGTTGACTGGAATTCACAGCTTAATCATCCTGGAGGAAACGTAGGCAGAAATACTTTTAATTTTGGATTTGATGGCAGGGCTTACTTCCCAATTTACCGCAACTTTATATGGGCAGGCAGGGTTGCCGGGGATTTTAGTTGGGGAAATCAGAAATATATTTATTACCTCGGCGGAATTGACAACTGGTTGATGTTTGGTGACAATCAGAAAACCAACAAAGATGGTTCATCATCCTACCGTTATTTCAATGCTGCGAATCAGCCAGCGCCAGACCAGGATTATGCCTTTCAATCATTGGCAGTAAATCTCAGAGGATTTATACAAAATGCGGCCAACGGAAACAACTCCGTTGTAATTAATAGTGAGTTCAGGCTTCCGGTATTTACTACATTATTAGACAAGCCCATCAATAACGCATTTGTCAGAAATTTTCAACTGACGCAGTTTATTGATTTGGGATCTGCCTGGAATGGCGCTTATAATAAAATAGCGCGTCCGTCAATAACCTATACAGATCCCGCCGACCCTACTGTGTCCGTAAAACTAAAAGCGCCGGGAATTGGGCCATTTCTTGGTGGATACGGGTTTGGCGCCAGGAGCACCTTGCTGGGTTATTTCCTGAAACTGGATGCAGGCTGGCCGATGAACGGATTTTTTAAGGGAAGCCCCATCCTCTATTTTAGTATGGGTTTTGATTTTTAGTTCTTAGTTTTTATTTTGTGGTTATCGCATCTCTTATTAAAACAAGAATACAGTAAACGCACAATAAATCATTATTCCTGTTTTTTGTTTCTACCACAGACCTTCCAGGTTAGAAAAACCTGGAAGGTTCTTCTAACAGGTAAACAAACAAATATCGCTGATTTCTATTTTCTCTCTATTGGATAAATTTTAAAAAAATCCCTGTCTGCCTGACTGCGTCATGCAGGCGTGTTAATCCGTGTAATCCCTGTCTAAATGGCTTCAGCCAGGCAGGCGTGGCTACCTAAAAAACATCCATTTTATCTTTGGTAAAAAGATAATGCAGCCGATGATAAAAGTGATAATCGCAGAAAATAATACGGCTCCCGCACACATGTCTTTTACTTTTTTTATGGTAAGGTTAAATTCAGGACTAACGAGGTTGCACAATTTTTCGATTGCTGAGTTGATCATCTCAAAGCTCAATACCACGGCAAAACAAATTAAAATGATCATCCATTCCGTAGCAGTTAATGAAAAATAAATGCCGGCCCCCACAACTAATAAGGCTATTACATATTGTATCTGAAAGTTCTTTTCATGAGAAAGACTATCTTTTAAACCATTAAAAGCGAAAGCAAAGGATTTAATAACTCTTTTCATTGTTGATAAAATTTAAAGATCAGAAACAACTTCATTTATCATTTTGCAGGCTTGTTTTATTTCTACACTTGAAATTGTAAGAGGCGGCACCAACCTTAAGCATTGCGAAGCAAACAAAAACCAATCCGTAAAAACGCCTTTCTCTAAAAGGCGATCTATCACTTTTTTATTTTGATCAAAATTCTCAAACTCAATCGCAATCATTAATCCACGACTTCTGATATTTTTTATTTTAGATAGATTGAGGCATTCCAGGAATATTTTTTCTTTTTCAAAAACGTCATTAATAATATTTTCTTCTAACAGAAATTTCATTGCAGCATTTCCGGCAGCGCAACAAACAGGATGCCCTCCAAAAGTATTGATATGGCCCAGAACAGGATTATTGGTCAAAGAATCCATTATTTTTTTATCTGAGATAAAAGCGCCCAATGGCATTCCACCTCCTAAGGCTTTACCTAATAATAATATATCCGGAATAATATCGAATTGTTCAAAAGCCCACAAAGTTCCATTGCGTCCAAAGCCACACTGGATTTCATCAAGCACCAATAAAGTTCCCGTATCGGTACATTTTTTCCTAAGCGCCTGCATCCATTTTTTATCAGGAACAATTACACCCGCTTCTGCCTGGATGGTTTCTGCAATTACGCAGGCGGTTTGAGTTGTTATGGATTCAAGACTTTCAAAATTATTATAATCCAGATGCAGGATACCTGGCAACAAAGGACGAAAAGCATTTCGCCAGTATTCGTCTCCAATGATGCTTAAAGACCCCTGCGTACTACCATGATAAGAATTTTTGAATGCAACTATTTGCGTTCTTCCGGTAAAACGTTTTGCCAGTTTCATAGCGCCTTCAGTAGCTTCTGTTCCCGACGTGGTAAAAAAAACAGCATTCAAAGAAGAAGGCAAATGATCAGTCAGTAATTTTGCATAAGCCGTTTGCGGAGATAACACCAATTCTCCATTCACCATCACATGCATAAAATCTTCAGCCTGGATTTTAATAGCTTCAATTACTTTTTTATTCCCATGCCCAATATTACAAACGCTTATGCCGCCAATAAGGTCAATATATTCTTTACCGGCAACGTCGTAGAGCTTACTGCCACTGGCTTTTACGATCTCCAACGCAAGTGGGTTTGGTGAAGTTTGTCCGATGTGATTTAAAAATATTTGTCGGTTAGTCATTTGAAATAAAAAATAATAAATAATAAATAAGGAATGGAAAAGTATTTGAACTTTATAATTCCGAAATCAAAACTCTGAATAATTGTTGGTTTACTGCACTGACGTTAAACTGTTCTAAACTTCTCCAATAAAACTTGATAGATACTGGTACAGAAGCGTTTGGCTGGTTCATTTCTTATTCGTCATTTCTGATTCCTTATTTCATTGGGCGTTACCCAATGCTAACATATATCGCCCCTGTCTGCCGGTCATCCAGGCAGGCTTTCAGGGCTTTGAACACCAGATAGAAATATTAATCAATTGTTCGTTCACTAACGGGCACTTTCTTCTTTCACTTGATTATTGATTGTTGAACATTGAATATTGAATATTTTTTCCCTTCCTTTCTTATTACTTATTTCTTATTCGTTATTCGTTATTTTTCTTCCATCACCTTCTGATACAATGCTTCATACTGAGGAACAATATTATTGATATCAAATTTCATTGCCTGCTCCAAAGCGTTCTTTTTCATTTTCGCAAACGCTTTTTCGTCAGATAGAATTTTAATGATATTCTTACTCATATCGTCCACGTCGCCCACGTTACTCAGGAAACCCGTGACTCCATTAATATTAATCTCCGGTAATCCCCCAACATTAGTGGAGATTACCGGAACCTCAGCAGCCATGGCTTCAAGCGCCACAAGACCAAAGCTTTCGTACTCACTGGGCAAAATAAAAAGATCGGAAATAGCCAGTATTTCTTCCATCTGTTCCTGCCTTCCCAAAAATCTGATGTCAGCCCGGGAACAAGTGTTTCTGCATAAATCCTCAATAGCCGAACGTTCGGGCCCGTCTCCTACCAGAAGCAGCTTTGACGGAATAACCTGGTTCACTTTGGCAAAAACACTTACTACATCTTCTACTCTTTTTATCTTTCTGAAATTGGATGCATGTAATAAAATCTTTTCATCGTTTGGCGCTATTACCTGCTTGAAAGGCGTTACCGGTATTTTATTGAAACGCTTTACATCTACAAAATTGTAGATGACTTCAATCTCTTTTTCCATTTTAAAGTTCTTATACGTTTCATCCCTTAAATTTTTTGAAACAGCTGTAACAGCAGCACTTTCATTCATAGAAAAAGTAACTACGGGCGAGTAGGTTTTATCTCTTCC
>JBDTGD010000153.1:0-12013 GCA_039937595.1 Ginsengibacter sp.
CATCGCCCCAAAAAATACAATTTTGAAAAAAGGCATTCAGGGGAGCGGTAGAATTACTGACTCCCTGTGTAATGTAATCCGACAATTGCAAAACAGGATTTTTATGAATGATATTTCCATTTCCATAAGAAGCCACCGTGCAATTAATGAAGCGATAATCGCCACCATATTCAATTTCAATATTACTTCCGCAATTGGAAATCAAAGAATTATCAGAATAGAAAGTTGTATTGATTGCCAGGATTCCCGCATCGTAAATATTGTTAATAATACATTGAGATAAATTAACTTTTGGGTTGGCCGTGGTGGAAAGTGCCTGTGCAATAACACCCTGGTAGGCGTTTTGAATAATAGTGTGTTTCAGAAAATTGTTTTCACTTGTGCTTCTGAAAAAAATACCCGGCCAGCTTGCAGGTAAATCTTTGTAATCGGGATCCAACCTATCGCCTGAAAAAATAACTGGGTTTTCTTTTGTGCCGTTTGCTTTTAAAGTACCGTCAACTAAAAAAGGCGCGTCAGCATGTAAATAAATCTTTGTCCCCGGAGAAATGTTAAGTACGGCATTGGTGTCTAACTGTACTCCGCCAATAATCACGTAAGGCAAACTTTTGTTCCATGTTATATTTCCGTTAAGGATTTGTTTTTTCAAGAAAACAGCATTTTGTCCATAAGCCTGCAGTTGTACCAACTTTATATTTCCATTATAGACTATCTGAATGCTGTCGCTGAGAATAAAAGGGAGCGAATCGGAATTCGGATTGACATTAACCTGCACAAAAACGTACAAACTGTCATTGGCATCAATTTCTACATTGTCTATTTCAGATGTTGCAGTGCCATCTACATTCATCTTAAATGGAGACGAAGGGCCACCGGAAAGTTTGACCTGTGACAACCGAAGCTTTTGGTTGTTGTTATTAAATATTTTAAAGGATTGAGTTATAGAACCAACGGTTGTAAAAACGGTGTCGAAAGATAAAGTGTCAGCGCTGGTGTATAAACTTGCATTGGGGCTGGTAATAAAAGAATCTTTTTTACAGGAAAAAAAAATGAAGGCGGATAATATGATGAAAATAAAAAAGCGGTTTCCCAGCCATCCTTTGAAAAGGATTTTGTGAGCGCGTTTCGCTGAAAGTTCTTTATTGCTCATTCTTTTTTACGGATTAATACTTCAATGATTATTTGAGGAACAGCTATTAAATATTTTCAAACGGCTGTGGGTACAAGGCATGCCTTGTGCCTACACAAAAATCTAACATTAAACCAATACATTTTCTATTTCTTCAAAACCTTTGTCGGCCGAAAGTTCATTCCACAAAATTTTATAAATTGTTTCTGCTATCGGCATTTCTGCTTTTACCTTTTGGTTGATGATATAGATGCATTTACTCGCGTTATATCCTTCTGCCACCATGCTCATTTCTAATTGGGCCGATTTTACAGAATAGCCTTTTCCTATCATGTTTCCAAAAGTTCGGTTGCGGCTGTATAAAGAATAACAGGTTACCAACAAGTCGCCAAGATAAACCGAAGCAGCATAATTGGTTCTTTGTTTTTCATCGATGGATCGGGCTTTATGCTCAATCGAACCTACTTCCACATTTTGAATACCTGTTTTTCTCAAAAAGCCGGCCATTTCATCAGCACTGTTGGCAATCAGCACGCTTAAAAAATTATCTCCATAATCAAGCCCATGCGCTATACCTGCGCCTATGGCATAAATATTTTTTAAAATAGCTGCATATTGAACTCCGTAGATATCTGAATTGTGAACCGTATTAAGATAAGGGGTTTTAAAGTGATAAGAAATCTCTTTTGTCGTTTCTTCATCGATGCCCGAAAAAGTTAAGTAAGATAATTTTTCTGAAGCCACCTCTTCGGCATGGCAGGGGCCAAGTACGGTAAAATAATTATTCAATTCAACGTCAAATTCATTTTTTAAAAATTCATTTAATAAGATATTATTTTCGGGTAGCACTCCCTTGATCGCGGAAACTATTTTTTTCCCTGAAAAGATATTCTTTTGCAAACCTCTAAGAACATCGGTAGCATACACAGCCGGTACTACTAAGATAACTACATCGCTTTGATTGATGACTTCTTCAGCAGAAGTTGAAAAATTAATAAGGCCGGTATCAAAAACTGCCGAACTCAGGTATTGCGGGTTGTGCCGTATTTTTTTAAAACTGCTGATATTGGAGTCGCTGCGCAGCCACCAGTTGATCCGGTTTTTATTATCCGTTAATATTTTCGCTAGTGCCGTTGCCCAACTCCCACTTCCTATTATTCCAAAGTTCATGTGTGCGTTTTATTTTTCAATAAGGCAAAATAGCATTTAATAATTACTAACGGTACTCAGGAAAGTTTTAATTTTTCGATAGCAAGTTGTGCGGCTATCTGGCTGGCATCTTTTTTATTAAAGGCTTTGGCCTCAGCTACCAACTCGCCATCTACCATCGCTCCTATTGTGAATAACCTTCGCCCGTTTTCAACTTTCTCATCTATTGTTTCAAATTCCAGGTTCTTTCCATTTTTATTGGCCCAACCGTATAGTTTATTTTTTTGATTGATATCAAGATTCTCCAGGTCTTGCATAAATAAGTGAGGTAGAATAATTCTTTCAGTGACCCATTTTTGAGTTTGTTCATATCCTTTGTCGAGGAAAACGGCGCCGGCTAAAGCTTCCAGGGTATTTCCGAATATCTGTGAAATTTTTAGAGAGTGATCAAGATGATTATAAAGCGTAATTTTTTTCAGGCCGATTTTTACGGCGATATCATTTAGCTTATTTCTGTTTACCATTTTACTCCTCATCTCTGTTAAAAAACCTTCGTCTTTGTAAGGATATCGCATAAAAAGATAATGGGCTACAATAGTGCTAATGATGGCATCGCCCAAAAATTCAAGGCGCTCATTGTTTTCATCCGGGCCTTCTCGCACGGACCGATGGCTTAAGGCTGTTTTGTATAGGTCTATATGTTTTGGAAGAAATCCAAGAACATTGCGAAGTTGTTTTCTAAAGACGCGTTCTCGTTTTGAATAAAATATATTTGGATAAAATTGCAACTGTTGAATGAGCATTTGTGTCCTAAAGTTAAAGAAAATAATTTCTTTTCGTCTTTTATCGCTGCAATTCTTCCCAATATTCTGCGGCGCGGCGTGTATGAGGTATTACAATGGTGCCTCCAACAATGTTTGCCACTGCAAATATTTCATACATTTCCTCTGTAGTAACGTCAAACTCATGCAATTTTCCCAAATGATATTTGATGCAATCATCACAACGCAAAACCATACTTGCAACCAACCCCAGCATCTCTTTGGTTTTCTTGTCCAGGGCGCCATCTTCATACGTATTGGTATCGAGGTTCCAGAGCCGTTTCATCACCAGGTTATTTTTACTTAATATAACCTCGTTCATTTTTTCGCGGTAGTCATTAAATTCATTGATTATTTCTGACATTTTAAAAGAATTTTTAATTTCAATTTAATATTTATGCCCGATATTATTTATATCGTCATCAAGGCCACGGTTGGGTAGTTTATTTAATTGTGCCTTGATGAAAAAATAACTGGTGACGGCAAAAGCTAAACCAACCAGGATAATAGAAATGAGATTATCTGTGCTAAAAAACATCAGGCCGACTATCATTCCAAATATCTCCGAAGCTATCCATCCAACTACAGTATAGATCTTCCATCTGGAAGCTTTTTGGCCTTTGCTTTCAGCTAATTTGCCTATTTCTTTGGTAAGAAAATAAAGTATAACGATTTCGAGCATTTAAGTAAACATTATAAAAAACCCATTTATTATTAAACCAGTGAAATATCAAAATTAGATAATTGAACAAACTCTGAAAGTCGTTTGTCTATATCTTTCCTGCTAATTTCTTTTAACCGCTGTGGTCCAAATTTTTCAACACAAAAACTCGCCATGGCCGATCCAACAATAATCGCGGTTTTCATATTTTCAAAACTGATATTTTTAGTGTGGTCTATATGTCCCATAAAACCTCCCGCAAAAGCGTCGCCGGCACCCGTCGGATCGAATACTTCATCCAAAGGTAAAGCCGGAGCAAAGAACACGTGGTCTTCATGAAATAGTAACGCACCGTGTTCGCCCTTTTTTATGATTAAAAATTTAGGTCCCATTTTCAATATCTTTTTTGAGGCTTTTACTAATGAATATTCGTTGCTTAGCTCGCGCGCCTCACTATCGTTAATCAATAAAACATCAATTTTTAGAAGCACCTTTTTCAAATCCTCCATTGCCGTTGCCATCCAGTAATTCATTGTATCCAAAACTACCAAATGGGGCCTTTTTCTTAATTGCTCTATCACGCTCAACTGTAGGGTGGGCATTAAATTGCCAAGCATCAGATATTCGGCACCCTGGTAACTCTCGGGAACTTTTGGGTTAAAATTCGCAAGCACATTCAGGTCAGTTACCAGCGTATCCCTTGAATTCATATCAAGATGATATTTTCCGCTCCAAAAAAAAGATTTTTGATCAGGGACTATTTCCACGCCGTCAAATTGGACACCCCGCTTTTTCAGTTCATTTATTTCATCTTCAGGAAAATCGTTTCCTACTATAGAAATTTGCTGAATAGGTTGGGTAAGATGACTGGCTGCATAAGCTACATAAGTACCGGAGCCGCCTACAATTTTATCAACTTTTCCGAAAGGGGTTTCAATGGCGTCAAAAGCCATAGATCCGAGAGAAATGATTGCCATAAAGATTCTATTTTTTTAATCGCTGCAAATGTAATAGTTAATTGGTTAATTGGTGGGTTGGTTAATTAGTTAAAAAATTTAATTGAAAATCTTTCAAATTAGTTTGTTTACTGATGTCTGATTGTTCTTCCCACTTGAATATTGAACATTGAACATTGAATATTTTTCTCCTTCCTTATTCCTTATTTCTTATTTCAATGGGCGTTGCCCAATGCTAACGTATATCGCCCCTTCAGGGCTGTGAATATTAAATAGATCTTAATAAATTATTTCAGGACTATACACTTGCTCACAGATTTAATTAGAAATCTTTCAAATTAGTTTGTTTACTAATCTACATGGTCTGACGGGGACCGTCAGACCATGATGGATATTTTACGAATACAATTACGGCTATCTTTGCTTCTTTAATTTTTTTTAAAATGCTTTTATCAATACATCCTGTAAATCCACAACCGAGGCTGATAAAGCAGGTAGTTGAATGTTTAAGAGACGGTGGAATTATCATCTATCCAACTGATACCATATACGGACTGGGGTGCGATATTCATCATCCAAAGGCCATTGAACGGATTTGCAGGATTAAAAATATTGAACCAAAAAAAGCCAATCTTTCTTTTATTTGTAGAGACCTGAGTCACCTGAGTGACTATACCAAAAGCATAGACACACCACTTTACAGGGTTATTAGAAATTGCCTTCCGGGGCCTTTTACATTTATCCTGCCCGCAAGCAGGCAGGTGCCCAAACTTTTGAAAAGTAAAAAGGAAACTGTTGGTTTGCGTGTGCCCAATAACGTTATATGCCAGGCAATTCTTGAAGAGTTAGGGAATCCCATTCTCAGCGCTTCGCTCCCCGGTGAAATGGTTGAAGAATATACAGACCCCGAAATCATCTACGAAACTTTTGATAACCAGGTAGATTTCGTAATAGATGGCGGCCCGGGAGGGATCATACCTTCTACAGTGGTGGATTGTACTACGGATGAATGGACGATAATTCGCCAGGGGCTTGGGGTTTGGCCGGCATAAATAAATTTTGTTTGGGAATAGCAGTAAACGAACAAATTACCGGTTTTTCTCTTTAGGGCAAATCAACAATTTTCCTAATATTATTTCTACAAATAAATATAAATATCAATAGCCGGGAATAGCAGCTTACTTATTTACCAGCCTAATTTATTTTCATCATTCCATATATTAAAGCTCTTTCGATGATAGCGACACAAGCCATGCACTGCTATAGCATCGCGGTGCTCGCGTGTTCCGTAGCCTTTATTTTTATTCCAGCAATACATTTCATATTTCCAGTGAAGATTTTCCATATACTCATCCCTGTATGTTTTGGCCAGTACGCTTGCCGCCGCTATCGAGGCATAAATGCCATCGCCTCTTATGATACACTGATGCGGAAGTTTTTTATGAGCCTTAAAACGGTTTCCGTCAACCAATAAAAGTTCCGGGGCAGTTTTAAGTTGATTTATGGCAATGTGCATTGCTTTAAATGAAGCCTGCAAAATATTAATTCGGTCTATTTCTATATTCGTGACGCTCGCTATGGCGAAGGAATAACATTCTTTTTCAATAATAGGCCTTAGATAATTTCTTTCCTCTTTAGTGAGTTCTTTGGAATCATTGAGTAACGGATGAAAAAAGTTTTTGGGAAGAATGACCGCAGCAGCATATACGGGGCCTGCATAACATCCCCTGCCAACCTCGTCTACGCCGGCTTCAATAAATTTGTTATGAAAGAAAGGAAGTAGCAAATCAAATATTTTTTGCAAAAATAATCCTGATATTTTATTTTGATGCCATCAAATTGCTAACATATTTCTTTATATTGACCTGGAATTGAAATGTATGGCTTCATGCAACTACCTTTGCGTGGTTTGAAATCAACGTCTATTTTTGAAAAACAGAAATAATTATAATGGCTGAAATTCTTTTAAAGAGCCCCAACAAAAATGTGGCAAAGTGGTTATATCTTGGCGTGCTGATGTTGGTGATTCAGATCATTTTAGGGGGTATCACCAGGCTCACCGAATCCGGATTGAGTATCACTGAGTGGAATCCTATTACCGGGGCGTTGCCTCCACTCAATACGGCGCAGTGGCAATCTGAATTTGCAAAATATAAGGGCACTGATCAATTCAAATACATTAACCCAAATTTTTCTTTAAATGATTTTAAATATATTTTTTTCTGGGAATGGCTGCATCGCACCTGGGCAAGGCTGATTGGGATTGTTTTTCTCGTTGGATTCTTTTATTTCTTGCTAAAGAAACAATTAAAAAAGGATATGATCATTCCTTTTATTATTCTGTTTTTACTGGGCGCTGCCCAGGGTGCAATTGGCTGGATAATGGTAGAAAGTGGCCTAATGCCTAAAAAAGTGTTTGTGGATCATATTAAACTCGCCACACATTTTATGACCGGACTGGTGTTGCTTTGCTATACATTGTGGTTTGCGTTAAGTATTTCGGTGCCATCTAATATGAAAATCGTTAACAAGCCTTTAAAAAGATTCACCCGGGCTATTCTTATTGTTCTTTTCTTCCAATTGACCTACGGGGCGTTTATGGCCGGCCTTCACGCGGCAACCGCTGCGCCTACCTGGCCTACCATCAATGGACATTGGATACCCGATACGATGTACCAAATGACACCCGGCTGGAAAAATTTTATTGATAATAAAATAATGGTGCAGTTTATTCATCGGGGATTTGCCTATACACTTTTGATCCTTGTAATTATCTGGACCGTGAAAGCTAAGGAATTTGTTGGTAGCGCGCTATTTTCCAGAACGAAATTTATTCCGCTGGCGCTTGTTATATTGCAGGTGGCACTTGGCATTACTACCGTTGTACTTTCTCCATATCGCAATAACCTGGTTTGGTTTGGCGTTGCACATCAATTGGTAGCTATTCTATTTTTAATGTCAATTATTTTTATGACATATATTATACGAACATCAATGGGGCAGCACCGGTATTTTTAAATAAAACCTTTGCAATAACATTTGTGATGAAGAAGTTTGTGTCTAACTTTTATTATTCGTTTCCCATACAATTATTACTCCTCCATTTCAGAAAGTCGCAGGTGCTACTAATCTTGTGGCTTATACTTTTCTTAACGGTTTCGGGGAATTTTATGAAATTTTTCGGTGCCAACGCGTTGTTTCTTGCTCCCGAATACCTGGGAAATGTGAACGCCGGTGGCGCTGCTATCACAGGCGTATGTACCGGAATTTTTGTAATGAGCTGGAATATTACCACTTTCATATTACATAGTAGCCGCTTTCGTTTTTTGGCCACCAGTTCCAAGCCTTTTTTTAAATATTGCATCAATAACAGTATTATTCCCGTGTCCTTTTTAGTGCTCTATTTTTTAGAAGCATTGCATTTTGATTTGGGAAAGGAATTAATTCCTTTGCCGGGATTTCTTCTTACCGTTTTGGGTTTTTTAGGCGGCCTTCTTCTCCTCGTGCTAGTTTCATTTGCTTATTTTTTTTCGGCCGACCGGCAGATAGTAAGAACAATTGAACCGGGTGTTTTAGATTTTGATGAAAACAAAATTCCTGAAACTGCGGAGGAGAATGCTTTGACAGATAATTTCGGCTTGCCGGTAAAAAATTATCTCAGCACGCATTTTAAGGTAAAAAAAGTTAGGCCGGTGCTACATTACAGCCAAAACTTTTTGGATACCATTTTCAAAAGGCATCATATTTCTGCGATGTTCACTATTTTCCTGGCTTTTTTGTTTTTGATTCTCCTGGCTTTTTTCCTCGATAATAAATTCTTTCAAATACCGGCGGCAGCAAGCATTTTTCTCTTTTTTGCCATTCTTACTGCCGTAATCGGAGCGCTCTCCTATTTTCTCGGGAGTTGGAGTTTGTTATTTATGATTTTGCTTTACGCAATACTTAATATCCTTTACAAATATGAAATAATAGATCCAAGAAATAAGGCTTATGGGCTCAACTATGATTACCATCCGAGGCCGGAATATTCTCTTCAAAGCCTGGAGTCATTGAATACTCCGGCAAAGATAACCGCGGATAAAAATAATATGATTGCAATTTTGAATCATTGGAAGGAAAACCAGGGTGAAGAAAAGCCGTTAATGGTTGTTATTGATTTTAGTGGCGGAGGAGTAAGAAGCGCAGGATTTTCGATGAATGTTTTACAGGAACTAGACAGCATTACGAATGGTGCTATTATGAAAAAAACCATGCTGATGACTGGTGCCTCCGGTGGAATGCTTGCCGCTGCCTACTTTCGCGAACTGGACCGCCTGAAATTGAATGGAGCTGATATCAATCTTAGAAACAAAGAATACCTGCGTAATATTTCCGAAGATTTGCTAAACCCGGTTTTTTCTACTTTGATCGCGCGAGACCTTATTTCGCCTTCACAAAAATTTACGTTTGGCGGTTACCGTTATGTAAAGGATCGTGGGTATGCTTTTGAAGAAAAGTTAGATCACAATACAAGACATGTATTAGATAAGCCAATTGGTTTTTACAGTAGGGCTGAAAAGAAAGCTCAGATACCTCTAATGATTTTAAGCGCTACTGTTACCCGCGATTTTAAGAAAATGCTGATGTGCTCCCAGCCCATCAGTTTTATGATGCAACCGGAATTCAAAGACAGTACTTCAAAGATAACTGGCCCCGATGCCATTGACTTTGCGGCCATGTTTAAAGATATGAATCCGCTGAATTTAAGAATGCTGACGGCTTTGCGGATGAACGCAACCTATCCTTATGTTTTACCGAGTGTGTGGCTCCCGTCAACACCAGTTATAGATGTGATGGATGCGGGATTGCGCGATAATATGGGACAGGAAACTTCCCTTCGTTTTTTACATGTGTTTAAAGACTGGATTAATCAAAATACAAGGGGCGTTTTAATGATTCAGGTTCGCGCGAGAAAGAAAGGTAGCTGGGATGGCGATTACAAAAGAGGGGGAATATCTGGTATTATCACGAATCCTTTTACCATGATGCAGTCTAATTGGTTCACGCTCCAGGACTATTTTGAAGATGACGAGATTTCTTATTTACAAAATGATTTTGGCGATAAACTTCATCGGGTTTCACTTATGTATATTCCTCAAACTGCAGACACCGGTGTGCCTATGAACTTTCATTTAACAGCCAGGGAAAAAATGGAATTGAAAACTTCACTCACACGGCCAAACAATGTGGAAGCATTTAAGCAAATACAAAATATTTTAGCATCGGAAGCAGTACAGCGAACAAAGCTACCAGGTCAGTAGACAGACAAATAACCAGGATTTTTATTTTTGTAAGGGCTGAATAAACTTGTACGCAGCAGGTAATATTTCAATTGAAAATTCTTTCGCAGTTTCTGCCGGGTCACCATCTATATGTAATAAAGCTAGTTCAGGATTTTTTATTTTTAGTTTCTTAGCCTGAAAATAAAGAACATTTTTTTGGTGAAAATCTTTTTCTTGTAAGCTTCTGATCTTTCCTGTTAATATCTGGGTTACAAAAGACAGAACCGCCTGTGGTTTACTTGATTTTTTTAAGATGACTATATCCAGAAGGCCGTCGCAGATACTGGCTTGCGGGGCTATTTTAAAATTGTTACCAAACTGGTTGCTGTTGGCGACACACACTAAAAAAGCATCCACGTTAAAATTATTTTCATTAGCCTCAATGTGAAAATGAAATGCCCTGGCAGAGAGAAAATTTTTAATTGAAAGTTTTGTGTAACTATTTAATCCCCGTTTTTTTTGTTTGGAAAAATCATGCGCCACTTTTGCATCAAACCCAAGTCCACAAACGTGTGTACTAAACTTGTTATTAATAAGAAAAGCATCAATATAACTTGCGTTTCCCGTCAAAATAAGATCTATCGCTTTGTCAACCGATTTAGGAATTCCGGCAGTTCGGGCCAGCCCGTTCCCCGAGCCAAGCGGGATAATGCCAATATTTACCTGAACATTCAATACTGACGCAACTATGGGAGCGATACTTCCATCACCACCACAAATCGCAATATCTGTTACGCCGTCTGCTTCAATTTTATCTCTTAAGAAATTATAATCGCCGTCTTTCGAAGTAAACAAAATTTCGAATGCTGTATTTTTTTCCTCACATTTTTTAATGATCTTTTTTTCCAATTCCAATTTTTCTTTGCCACCGGCAATGGGATTTATGAAAAATAAAATTTTACGACTCATAAAATATTGCGGTGTTTTGAGAAACAGTTTGAAAATATGTTTAAGCTAAAATAATTAAATAATCTTCAACCCATCAAATAATGAATGGAGGCATTTGAAAAGAGCTAAATAAACTACAGATGGTTTTAAGAATACAGTTGTTCTCATCGTGTCGCGTTGTTTTTCATGGAAATCTTTTTTTCTCTCAGCAATCTCAATCTAATTATTTTACTAACACAGTTGTTTAACCCATATTGCAGCTAATCAGGACCAAATTGAACGATGGAGGTGGTTTCAGGTTTTTGGGTAGCGGTTTGTTTAGGACAAATTTAATTTGATCAAAAGGTTTGGGCATTTGATTTTTTAAGACATCGCGGATTTTTTTGAAGCCTTCTAAAAACAATGCTTACTGTCCAACGATATACAAAATATTTGGAATAAAGTCATATCTCGACTATAATGGCTCATTAATATTTGCCAATTTTTGTTTTTTATCGTTCAAATATGGAATAGGTTCGGGTATTTTATACAAATAGTTTATGTAGTTGGACGGATGCAAATTAACCACCTCTCCGACGATAATGATAGCAGGATTTTTCATTCCCTCAAATTGAGACTTAAAAAAAATATCTTTCACTTTTCCAATAATGAGTTTTTCATTTTTGGTAGTTCCATCCTGGATAATTGCCACTGGTGTCTCCTCTTTTCCCATCTCCAAAAAAATATCCATTATGGCTTCCAGTTTGCTCATGGCCATAAGTATGACAACCGTGGCTGACGATTGCGCGGCAAGTTTTAAGTCCGGTGAAATATCACCATTCCGCGTTGTACCGGTGGTAACCCAAAAACTTTCGCTGATTCCACGGCAGGTAAGTGGTATCATTTGTAAAGCCGGTACTGCGATGGCGCTGGAAATCCCAGGAACTATTTCCACTTCAATCCCCGCTTCCCGCGCGGCCTTCATTTCTTCCTGGGCTCTCCCAAAAACAAACGGATCTCCACCTTTCAGACGAACTACATGCCCGTGAGAGAAAGCATACTCCACGATTAGTTGGTTTATTTCCTGTTGCGAAAGCGCATGGCAACCA
>JBDTGD010000154.1:0-6729 GCA_039937595.1 Ginsengibacter sp.
AGTGAATATTTATGTTCACTTTTTTTATCATTTTTATATAAAAATCTATCAATAATATGTTTGAATCATTAAGTGACCGGTTAGATACAGCGTTTAAAAATCTTAAAGGGCAGGGCAGAATTACAGAACTGAATATTGCTTCGACAGTTAAAGATATTCGCCGCGCATTAGTGGATGCGGACGTAAACTATAAAATTGCAAAAGAATTCACTGATTCTATTAAAGAAAAAGCTACCGGTGAAAAAGTGATCAATGCTGTAAGCCCCGGGCAGTTGATGGTGAAAATAGTTAAGGATGAGCTTACTGATTTGATGGGTGGTGTGGAAACGGATCTCGATCTCAGTGGCAATCCTGCTGTCATTTTAATTGCAGGTTTACAGGGAAGTGGCAAAACAACTTTTAGCGCCAAACTTGCCAATTATCTTAAAACAAAAAAAGGAAAATCTCCTTTACTGGTTGCGGGAGATGTGTATCGTCCGGCAGCAATTGAGCAGCTCACTATTTTGGGCGGCCAGATAAATGTGGAGGTGTACAGCGAGGCTGAAAATAAAAATGTGGTAGAGATAGCTCAGAATGCCATCAAAGAAGCAAAGTCGAAAAATAAAAATGTCGTTATCATAGATACTGCCGGACGGTTAGCCATAGACGAAGTAATGATGACGGAAGTGGCAAACATCAAAAGCACTTTAAATCCAAAAGAAATCCTGTTTGTAGTGGATAGCATGACCGGCCAGGATGCAGTAAATACTGCTGCGGCTTTTAATGAACGGTTAAATTATACAGGCGTCGTGCTCACTAAGCTGGACGGTGATACGAGAGGTGGTGCTGCCATTTCTATTAAATACACGGTAAATAAACCGATTAAGTTTGTAAGTAGTGGCGAAAAGATGGAAACATTGGATGTTTTTTATCCTGATCGTATGGCGCAGCGTATCCTTGGAATGGGAGACATTGTAAGTTTGGTAGAAAAAGCGCAGGAACAGTTTGATGAAGAACAGGCCGCCAGGCTGGAAAAGAAGATCCGAAAGAACCAGTTTGACTTCGAAGATTTTAAAACACAGCTTCAGCAGATAAAAAAGATGGGTAACCTGAAGGATCTTATGGGGATGATACCAGGAGTGGGCAAGCAAATAAAAGACATTGATATTAATGATGACGCTTTCAAAGGAATTGAAGCAATGATCAATTCAATGACTTTGGTAGAGCGGCGAAATCCTGATTTGATCAATGCCAGCCGTAAACAAAGAATCGCAAAAGGAAGTGGGAAAGATATAGGAGAGGTAAATCAATTTATGAAGCAATTCGACCAGATGAAAGCTATGATGAAAACGATGAATAAAATGCCGATGGGGAAAATGGCCGGATTCGGAAAAAAGTAAAATTTCCAACAAAAAATTTTTAGGCTGGGTTTTACTTCTACGTTGAACACTTTCGTTTTTTTAGACCAATCGATTTTAATTAATAATAATACCTGGTAATTGCACGAATTCATCCTACAACTGTAAACCCTTTTTACATTTGGTCAAATAATAATTTTTACAAAAAATGTTAAAAGAAAAAATAAAGGATTTAGCAAAAATATATTCTGATGAATTTATAGAAATGCGTCATCATCTTCATAAACATCCTGAACTAAGCTACAAAGAATTTGAAACTTCTAAATTTGTCCAGAGAAAATTAAAGGAATGGGGAATTGATTTTGAAGTGATGGCCACCACCGGAGTTATCGGGATTTTAAAAGGGAAAAATCCTGAGAAAAAAGTGATTGCGTTGCGGGCAGATATGGATGCGCTTCCTATTACAGAGCAAAATCAGCTAGAATATAAGTCACAAAACGAAGGCGTAATGCATGCCTGCGGCCATGATGTGCATACGACATGTCTGCTTGGGGCGGCAAAAATTCTGAACGAATTAAAAAATGAATGGGAGGGAACTATCAAATTAATTTTTCAACCGGGTGAAGAAAAAAATCCCGGAGGCGCCAGTCTTTTGATCAAGGAAGGTGTATTGGAAAATCCTAAACCGGAATCAATTTTAGGGTTGCACGTACATCCCGGGCTGGAAGTGGGTAAATTAAGCTTTCGTGGCGGAATGGTAATGGCCAGCGCTGATGAAATTTATATAACCGTTAAAGGAAAGGGTGGCCATGCGGCAGCGCCCTATCTTACTACTGATACTATTCTTGTGGCTTCGCAACTAGTGGTCAATCTTCAGCAAATTATCAGCAGAATGAATAACCCGTTTAATCCTACGGTATTGTCCATCACTTCTTTCCAGGGAGGTAATACTACGAATGTTATTCCATCGGAAGTAAAGCTTATGGGTACTTTTAGGGCCATGAATGAAGAATGGCGGTTCAAAGCCCATGCACTTATCAAAAATATTTGTATCGAAACAGGAAAAATTTCAGGAGCTGATATCGAAATTAAAATTGATGTAGGCTATCCTTTTGTTTTAAACAATATAGAATTAACGGAAACGGCTAAACGAAAAGCCGCGGAATTTGCCGGAAATCAAAATGTGGAAGAAACCGAAATGCGTATGGGCGCTGAGGACTTTGCATTTTATTCCCATATCATTCCCGCGTGTTTTTTCAGGTTAGGCGTTGGAAATACTAAAAGCAACATTACTTCAGGTGTGCATACCCCCACATTCAATATCGACGAAAATGCTATTGAAAACGGGATAGGCATTATGGCATGGCTCGCTGCTTCTGTATGATGAATTACCAACATTAGCTATCTTTACTGTTCAAATATGCAATAGTCTTCATTTGACGTATCGTTAAAAAACATCTATGCAAAAAAGTATTCGTAAGGAGGAAGCTCTTGAGTATCACTCAAAAGGACGCCCCGGTAAAATCGAAGTCATTCCTACAAAGGCTACTAAAACGCAAAGAGACCTCTCATTAGCCTATTCACCGGGTGTTGCAATTCCATGTCTCGAAATAGAAGAAGATCCGGAAAAGGCATATCAATATACGGCAAAAGGAAATCTTGTTGCTGTTATCAGCAATGGGACAGCAGTTTTAGGATTGGGAAATATTGGTGCCATTGCCGGAAAACCTGTAATGGAAGGAAAAGGAGTATTGTTTAAAATATTTGCGGATATAGATGTATTTGATATAGAAATTAATGAAACCGACCCACAGAAATTTGTAGATATTGTTGCTTCACTGGAACCTACTTTTGGCGGCATCAATCTTGAAGATATTAAAGCACCGGAATGTTTTTATATCGAGCGAAAATTAAGGGAGCGTTTACACATTCCCGTTATGCATGATGATCAGCACGGAACTGCTATTATAAGCTCTGCGGCTTTGCTGAATGCGTTAGAAATTCAAAAAAAGAAAATCAATAAAGTAAATTTTGTAGTGAACGGCGCCGGCGCCGCTGCTATGGCCTGTATCCAGCTGTACGTAGCATTGGGCGCGGTACCGGAAAATTTTGTAGTTTTTGACAAAAGTGGGGTTATTCATGCTGAACGTGAGGGACTTGATGAAAAAAAGAAAGTATTTGCAACTACCAAAGACAAAAGTTTGACGTTAGGCACAGCTATGAAAAATGCTGATGTTTTTATCGGGTTAAGTGTGGGTGACGTCGTCACTCCGGAAATGATAAAAAGCATGGCAAAGAATCCGATCGTATTTGCTATGGCCAATCCTGATCCTGAGATTACTTATGATAAGGCTATTGCTGTTCGTAGCGATCTGATTATGGCTACAGGACGAAGTGATTTTCCCAACCAGGTAAACAACGTACTTGGATTTCCCTATATTTTCAGAGGTGCTTTAGATGTGAGGGCTACTCAAATAAATGAAGCAATGAAACTGGCTGCCGTAAAAGCTTTGGCCGAATTGACTAAAACCCCGGTCCCTGATATTGTTACGATGGCCTACAATGAAAAAAACATCCTGTTTGGTCCTGAATATATTATCCCAAAACCACTCGACAACCGGTTACTAAATTATGTGGCTCCTGCGGTAGCAAAAGCTGCAATGGAAAGTGGCGTTGCAAGAAAACCGATTACAGATTGGGAAGCATACACCGTTGAACTAAATGAAAGATTAGGAATAGACAATCATTTATTACGAATGCTGGGAGCTAAAGCGCGCAAAAATCCAAAGCGTGTTGTTTTTGCAGAAGCTGAAAATCAAAAGATATTGAAGACTGCACAATTAGTGCAGGACGAAGGAATTGCTTTTCCTATTCTACTGGGCAATGCGGAGAAAATAAAGCAAATTGCTGAAGAAGCCGGAATAGATATTACAGGAATGCCCATCATTGATCCAAAAAGTAATGATGCACAGGAAAAGAGAATGGAATTTGGCGAATTGTTTTTTGCAAAGCGGCAACGAAGAGGATACAATGTTTACGAAGCCAAAAAAGAAATGCGTGACAGAAATTATTTTGGATGTATGATGGTAGAAACAGGCGAAGCAGACGCTATGATATCCGGGCTTACTAAGAATTATCCTGATACCATCAGACCCGCGCTGCAAGTGATAGGCACTGAAAGCAATTCTACAAAAGTAGCGGGCATGTATATTATGATGACTAAGAAGGGCCCTTTATTTCTCGCAGATACCACCGTCAATTTTAATCCCACTGCTGATGAACTCGCCGACATAGCCATCATGGTAGCTGAGGAAGTGAGAAATTTAGGCCTTACCCCGGTCGTAGCCATGTTGAGCTATTCCAATTTTGGGAGCAGCAATTCACCGGAAGCAAAATTAGTAGCACAGGCGAGAGAAATAGTAAAACAAAAACAGCCCTCACTGTTAATAGATGGTGAAATGCAGGCCAATGTTGCGTTCAATAAAGAAATTTTAAAAGATAATTATCCTTTTAGCGAATTGGTAAACAAAGACGTGAACGTGCTGATCTTTCCCAATCTTGCTGCAGGGAATGTTACTTATAATCTGCTGCAGGAAGTTGGTGGTGCTGAAGCCATTGGCCCTGTTTTATTAGGCCTCAATAAGCCTGTTCACATTCTTCAGTTGGGAAGCCACGTGCGGAGCATTTATAATATGGTTCTAATAGCAGTAGTAGATGCGCAATTGAAATGCAGCAGAAAAAAAATTGAAAGTGAAGAAGCGTCTAAGGGAAGATCGAAAAAGAATAGAAAAGAAATAAAAGATTGATTTATAAAATATTTTTTGAGTAAATAAAATGAAAATTTTTTCTTCTATCGGCGCCTATCTATTGATGATGAAAGGCATGTTCACCAAGCCGGAAAATTTTAAGATGTACTGGAAGGAACTCATGCATCAATCCGTAGAAATAGGTATGGGCTCACTTTGGATTGTAACAGTCATTTCCATTTTTATGGGAGCGGTAAGCGCCGTACAAACAGCCTATCAATTGGTAAGCCCGGTAATTCAAAAAGAAACGATAGCCCTGGTGGTGCGTGATACAGTTATATTGGAATTTGCGCCTACATTGGTTTGTATCGTTCTCGCCGGTGTAGTAGGCAGTAAAATTGCCGGCGAACTGGGGAATATGAGAGTAAGCGAACAAATTGACGCGTTGGAAATTATGGGCATCAATACCAAGTCATATTTGGTAGCGCCTAAAATTCTGGGCGCACTTATTACCATTCCGTTATTGGTAATTCTTGCCATGGCGCTTGGCATTTACGGCGGAAGGCTGGCAGGAAGCCTCGGCGGTATATTGCCAGCCGAAACTTTTGATAGGGGCTTACTTACGAATTTTGTACCAAAAAATGTATGGTTTGGCCTGGTAAAAGCGTACACCTTCGCATTTATTATCAGCAGTGTGTCTTGTTTTTACGGCTACAATGTAAAAGGAGGCGCGTTGGAAATTGGTAGAGCAAGCACCACAGCAGTTATTACCAGTTGTGTGCTTATCCTGTTTGCGGATTATATACTGGCGTTCTTTTTATTATAAAGCGCGCAAATTCTCTGAAAATTGAATTTATTATGATTGAGATTAAAAATGTATCTAAATCCTTTGGGGATAAACAAATACTGAATGATATAAGCGCTGTGATGGAAACGGGCAAGACCAATCTTATCATAGGCACGAGTGGCAGTGGCAAAACAGTATTGCAAAAATGTATGGTAGGCCTTTTTGAGGTGGATGGCGGCGAGATAATTTTTGATGGGCAAAATTTGACTCAGATGACGGAGGAGGAACGTAAAGAATTAAGACAACAGATAGGAATGTTGTTTCAGGGTTCCGCTCTTTTTGATAGCATGACCGTAGAGCAGAACATAAAATTTCCGCTGGATATGTTTACTAAGTGGAACCATCAAAAAAAAATAGAAAGAGTAAATGATGTACTGGCAAGAGTGGAGTTAGGAGGCACCAACAAAAAGTTTCCTTCAGAAATTAGTGGCGGTATGAAAAAGCGTGTAGGTATTGCAAGAGCCATTGTATTAAAACCAAAATATTTATTTTGTGATGAGCCAAATTCCGGCCTCGATCCACAAACATCAATGGTAATTGATAAGCTAATCCATGATATTACGGTCGAGAATAACATCACCACTGTTATCAATACCCACGACATGAACAGCGTAATGGAGATAGGCGAGAATATCATGTATCTCTACCACGGTGAAAAGGAATGGGAAGGAAATAATAAACAAATCATTTTCAATAAAAATCAAAAATTAAATGAATTTATTTTTGCTTCCGAATTTTTGAGAGACGCGAAAGACATGCGTATGCTGGAGGAAAAAGGAATTATTGATAATGACAGAAA
>JBDTGD010000155.1:0-5906 GCA_039937595.1 Ginsengibacter sp.
CCGGTTTTATAAGAAACTACAGCAGCAATATCTTCTTTATTTACATCCTGCTTTTTATCGTTAGCCAGTGTAGTTAATTTATCCAGCGTTTGATTTAAGTATGCATCAAATTCATGCGAAGTCTCAAACTTATCCGTTTGGGCAGGGTCTTCCAACTTTCCTAATAATACAGGGCTTATTTTATTTTTAAGTAAACTATTAAGCCATTGATATTCGTTAAATAATTCATGCTCAGTAACTGAGCTGTCATTCTCATTCGTCTTTCTTAAATCTTCTAATTCAGTTTTGAAATTATCAAGGTCTGCCTTATTGGTATCAACCATCAATTTTATTGCCGCCATTGTTCTATCTAAAAGATCAATAGCTGCATCAGGTAATCTCCTGTCTTTTATATATCTCCTGGAAAGTTTTACGCAGTCATCAATTGTACCTTTCTCGATGGTAAGCTGGTGATGTTTTTCAAATTTGGGAGCTACTGTGCCAAGCATTTTTATTGCTGTTTCTGTGTCAGGCTCGGGAACATTCAGCACCTCAAATCTTCGTGTAAACGCCTGGTCCGGTTCTATCAATTTTCTGAATTCATCATTTGTTGTTGCACCAATCACAGTAATCTCACCTCTTGCCAATTCAGGCTTTAAAAGATTAGCAACGCCCCCGCCAATGCTTCCTTTATTATCAAGTAAAATGTGAATTTCATCAATGAAAATAATTGCCTTTGAAAACTGCTTTACTTCTTTTAAAATATTTTTTATCCTGTCTTCAATTTCTCCTTTGTAAGATGCACCGGCTATTAATGAACCTAAATCAAGTTCGAAAATTAATGAATCCGCAAGTTGCGCAGGTACCTTTTTATTTGCGATATCCATCGCTAACCCGTCAATCAATGCTGTTTTACCGACACCGGCATCGCCTGTTATTATTACATTTGGTTTTGTTCTTCGGCAAAGAATTTCCATCATCATCCTTGTTTCCCGATCTCTGCCTATAATAGGGTCTGTTTTTCCTTCTTTTGCAAGAGCAGTGCGTTCCACACAATATTTATAAAGAGCGCCTTTTGATGATGTTTGAGAAGCGGGTTCGCTTCCATTTACAGCCTGTTGAATGCTATCTTCCTTAAAGTAGACTTCAAAAATCTCTTTTTCTTTAATAGGGAACGATTTTAATTCTTCACTCGTAAAGGCGATACCAGGTTTTGCAATAGCAGTAAGTACACATATTGGTGATATGGAATCCAGCCCTAATTTAATGCGTACATTATCCGCTTCCTCAAAAACATTTTTTACTTTTTCATCTCCTTTTATAGTGTCTTTTATTTTCGCCGTTTTAGGATATTCATCCATTCTTACTTCTGCCCATTCAATTATATAACCCGCATCTTTACCAATAGATTCAATAAAATTTTTTAAACCAACTTCCTTATGTAAAAGGCTTCTCAACAAATGCCCGGGATAAAAAAAATCATTATGATATTCTTTTGCAAGAGACTGAGAGATTTCTACCGCAATCTTCATTGATTCATTAAGAGCCAGCGTTTGCATCGGAAGATTTATTAAGTGAGATGATATTTAAAATTAATTAAAAAAAAGAAAATCATAATAAATAAGATTCTTATTATTATAGTCGTCATTTTTTATAAAAGGGTAACAAAAAATAATTAATCAGGAGTTTCCTCAAAAAAATGTGTCCAATTTCGTAAAATGCAGGTCTGAGCAACATATAAATACGGTCATGGACACAAAATATTTATCTATCAGCCGTTTCAAACCGAAACGTAATAAATTTTCAGAAATCACTGCTAAACCTTACTCTCTTACTCTAAAACTACCGAACGCTTTTTCAGGAAAATGTTCTATGGTATACAAGCCAGCCAAGACCCGCAGGATCATCTTGAACTCATTAAAACGTAAGTGATAAAATAACCAATGAAATGATTATTGCTATTGTGAAATTAAAAGTGGCTATTCAGAAAATCTTTATACTAAAGAAAAGATTTTTATGAATATCTTCATTGTTTCATTATGCTATGGCAGATGGAAGTTTTTTGTACATAAAAATGTAACTTTCTTTCGTGATTATTAAAAATCTGATGATATCATCGTAAACTTTTATAATAGTAAGGCTAATGAATATTGTTTATTATAAAATTCCTTTTCAGCTTTCAAAAGTTTTGGAAGGAAATGAGTTGCCAACCTGCGACCTTGCCCAATCTATATCTAAAAATCTTGAGTTGATTATAATGACTAGGTTTGGTGAGCACCGTGGCGATCCTACCTTCGGCTGCGAAATATGGGACCTTGACTTCGAACTTATTGTTAGTGAAAGATTATGGGAAGAAAAATTGCGGAAATCATTATTCAGGTCCATTACTACCCATGAATATCGTTTATCGAATATAGAATTAATAGTTGCCATTTCGAATATTGAAAAACACAACTTTTTTAAAAAATTTACTGAAGTAAAAAAAAGAGTGGATATAAGGCTTACAGGTATTATACAAAAAACAGGAGAGCCGTATACCTTTAATACCAATTTATTTTTAAGCCCGCTTTCAGTAGACTAAGTAATAAATATTTGATCATGTTTGAAATAAATAATTCAAAGGAAACAATAAAAAATCGCATGCTTAGGCATGCGTTGAATTATTGGGATATAAAGAATGCGGAAGAACTTGATCCAATGATCAGGTTAATAATGGAAGCTTTATCTTCCGAGTTATTTAATCTTGGCAATGAAGTAAGGGACACACAAGTAAGGATACTTGAAAAAATTGCCCATCTGCTTGCCCCGGAGTTATTGACCTCTGCTACGCCTGCTCATGCACTTATGCAAGCTTCGCCTGCTGAGCCGACGGCATTACTTACGGAAAGAGTTAACTTTTTTACACAACGTAAAATATCGTCAAGGCAAAACGAAATATTAGATACCACTCTGGATATTTTTTTTACACCAGTTAATACGGTAGAGGTTTTTGATACCCAGATAAATTATTTAATAAGTGGCAATAATCTATTTAGTTACGATCAAAATTCTAATAAGCAACTTATAGCCCGTACCATTACAGGTAAATTAGTAGAAAATAATACCCTTTGGTTGGGGCTTAATATTAGTAACCAAATTGATAGCATCCAAAACTTATCCTTTTGTTTTGACTGGAAAAATACTGAGTCTCAATTATCCGATAACGACTATCAGTTTTTGCCACTCGCAAAATGGTATGTTAATGAAAAGAAAATTAAGACAACTCCCGGAATGCAAAATAATTTATCGGGAAATAATCTTTCGCAACCTTCTGTTCTTTTAGAGCACAATCTGATTTCATTATTAGAGAAAGATATAAACCAGCATTATGAGCATAAGTTTATAACCGTTACTGATGATGGCTTTAAAAACTTAAATGATACAAAGCAATTATACCCTCCATCATTTAATAAAATTTTTACTGATAATGACCTAAAACTATTAAGTGAAAAACTCCTTTGGGTTAAAATTGTTTTTCCCGCGGGAATGCAGCAAGACTCGCTTGATGAAATGTATCTGTATCTAAATACATTTCCAGTTATGAACAGGCAATTGAACGATTTTAAATTCAGGCTTAAAGGGGGAAGCAATATTGTTCCGCTGAAGACCGGGCCTATGGAACAATTTCTTTCAGTAAAATCCCTTTCGGATGAAACAAATCAATATAAAGCTGTTCCCTATCGAAAGAAGGAAGAAGAAGAAAGCGGGACTTACACATTGCGTAACGGGGGAGTAGAGCGCTTTGACGGAAGAAATGCAAAAGAGCTGGTAACTTATCTTTTAGAATTGCTTAGAAGCGAGAGCGCTGCGTTTTCTACTTATGGGTATGATTTTATAGCAACTACACTTAAAGAGATGCACCAGCGGATTGCATTGATGGAAGAAAAAACAAAAGGAATTAGCAACATCGATACCGAAATTCCCAGTTATATTATAGTAAAGCCTTACGAAGGCAACGACGTGATGTACACAGAATACTGGACAACCCTGGGAGAAGCAGCTAACAATTTCCGGTCCGGTACCCGCTTGCAGCAGGTGAGCGGCTCCAGTATAAAACCCGATTCTATATTTCTTCTTTCCACAACAATTGGTGGCAAAAACAAACTGAAGGCCGAGGAGAAAATAAATGCTTTCAGGTATGGCATAATGACAAGGAACCGCATCATAACCAAAGAAGATATACGCAACTTCTGCTTCTATGAACTTGGGAACAGAATAAGGGAAGTAAACATAGAACGGGGAATTGAAATGTCTCTGCATTCTCATGAAGCATTTAAACGTACTATTAATATTACACTTACTCCTGTTAAAGCTGAAGCTTTAGATAATGCGGAATGGAAATCGTTATGCGGCCAGTTAAAACATAAACTAACTGCGAGGTCGGGAATGAGCAATGACTATAGAATTCTTGTTAACCTAAAATAACACGAATTTTTTACTTTCAATATGGCATCAATGCATTCTAATTCTCTTACTAATAGCCTTGACATAGATTTTAAGGCAGAAGTAATAGCTGCCGAGATGGTGGAGAACAATACTCCTATGGACCGCATAATGATATTGATGCTTGGAGGCTTGCAGCGTTCATTCAGAAAAGACGTAAGTTCTGTTACGGAAGAAATTTCCGATTATGACCACAAGGGGTACTTCCTGGTGAAAACTCCCAAAGAGGGCTTGTACGACATGCTTCCGGAAGGTTTGTTTCACCATGCTGAGCCGGATAAATCCGTAAAAACTGATAAAGAAATTATTGCTTCTATAAAGCAACGCAGGATTGAGCAGCGGGATGCAAGGCGTTTCTTTTTACCATTTGAAGCGGCTATTAATCACTTGCGCATTCAAATGGCATTGTATGAGAACATGCTCGATAAGAATTCGCATTATGATGATACGTTGAAAATATTTGCAGAGCATTGGAGCATTTTTCAATACCTGGATACAAGGCAGTCAAATTTGTTTCTGCACCTGCTTCCTATACTTCATGAAATAAGAGATGAGCACCAGGTAATCGAATCCATTATGGAAATGATATTTCAACTGCCTGTAGATATTCAGTTAAGAGACCAACTACCTCAAAAGCCAGCACGGGCCATTGTTTCACAGCTTGGAGATAGTTTGCTTGGCGTTGATTTCACTACAGGAAATGCTCTTTATGCCAGTGGGGAAGATGAAATATTGATCCATTTAGGCCCTTTGGGAATTGAAGAATTGCAGCAATTTATGCCTGGCGCCATTAATAATAAAATCCTGGAACAGTTGTGTGATTATTTCTTGCCGGTACATATTGATATTGTAATCGATTTTGAATTGAATGAGAAAGATAAAATCTTCAGGCTTGATGACGGAATGAATGATTATAATTCAACATTGGGATTGAGTACTTATTTGTAAAATTATTTTACGTAGTAATATTCATTGCGGCAAATTATCAATGCTGCCATCAGGCTTTTGTTTTTCAATCGCAATCTGCTGATTCCATTGTTGCTGTACCTGCGTGTTCTGGCTATGATTTGTTTGATGATCGTAACGGATACTTGCCCTGTCTATTTTTTGCTGGTACTTTGTATGTGCGGCGCTAATCTTTGTTTGTAATTCCCTTACAGACAGCGCGGTAACGTTAAGTAAGGTATTGTAAAATTCCCTGGCGGCAAGTGCTGTTATATCAAAATGCCCCTGTTCATGTTGCAATAAATCGTTTGTTGCCTGGCCTGTAACAACCCAGCACTGCGGGGTAACCATAGTAATATCAACAGTGGCATCTGTAACCGTAACAGCATTTCCATTTCTTGCGTAGTTATAACTATGCCGGTAGCTGGCTTTGGTAAATGCATCTTCAACTTCACCATGCGGTCGTGAGGGCTGCGAAGTAAAATCTGCCCAGGAAATAG
>JBDTGD010000156.1:0-6359 GCA_039937595.1 Ginsengibacter sp.
GTGGATGTATTACTGTTCGAAGGAGTTGTATTGTTTTGGGTATTACATCCCAAACAAAAAGTAATGGTGGACAGAAACAAAATAATGATTTTCATATGCGATGTTTAAGTGACAAAAAGTTGCAAAGGACGAGGTCTTTAAAGGTAGTAATTTATTATGCTAAAAAGATTATTTTATCATTTTTTCACATGGCTAAGTTGTATGCATTTTGACAAATGCCGATATTTTAATATTAGAATTAGCTGGATTTGATTAAGAAATAATGATTCAGATGTTTGGCACTGATCGCTTTTATTCGATATTGACTGTTTTGACGCGTGCTGCTTCGAAAAAAGGAAAACTTCAAAACAATATAATCTAAAAAGGAATTGCTGTGAAAATCTTTAAAATTTGAGTTAGATGCTGATAATTTAATAATTACTTCTTTTTTTAATTTCATTGTTTTATTAAATTGCATTATGATTTTTTAACCCCTTGAAGATGAGTAAAAACGATAAAGATAAAAACAAGAAAAAAAGCTATGCTCCATTTTATTTCCTTGCAGCTGCAGTGATTACTGCTGTTATGGTTAAGGCAATTATAGATGAAGGAAGAAAGATGAAAGAAGAAAACGATCCGTTAGCTTTTGATGTTTATTGGTAAAAAAGGATGGCACTGCGTGAGAATTTATAACCTAATGAACCTCACTGTTAGCTACAGTGAAACTATTGTCGCAGCAATTTATCCCGCTCAAAATATTAATTACTGTTTCCTCAAATGATTTTCAAAAATCATCGCTGCACCTTGTCCTACGCCTACGCACATAGTCGCAAGTCCGTAACGGGAACCTCTTCTTTGCATTTCATGTAATAATGTGATAGTAATCCTCGCGCCGCTGCAACCCAATGGATGCCCTATTGAAATAGATCCACCATTAACATTTACTTTTTCCAGGTCAAGTCCGAGATCATGTATGCAGGCGATGGATTGTGAAGCAAATGCTTCATTCAATTCAATGAGGTCAAGATCACCAACCGAAAGGCCTGCACGCTTTAGTGCTTTTTGTGTAGCAGCCACAGGACCTATTCCCATAATAGCGGGATCTACGCCTGCTACTGCCATGCTAACTACTTTTGCCATTGGTTTCAAATCATATTTTTTGACCGTGGTTTCGCTGCAGAGCATCAGCATAGCAGCGCCATCATTAATTCCTGAAGAATTGCCTGCGGTAACGGTTCCTTCCTTTACAAATGCCGGCCGTAACTGTGATAATTTTTCCAAAGACATTTTGCGTGGATGTTCGTCGGTGTCAAAAATGATCCGATCGGTTTTGTTAGGAGTGATTTCAACCGGCACAATTTCGTCTTTCCATTTTCCGGCAGCCAGTGCGGCAAAATATTTTTGCTGACTTTCCAAGGCAAATTCGTCCTGTGCGTGCCGCGAAATTTTCCATTGCTTTGCCACATTCTCCGCTGTTTCGCCCATTGAATATGGATAATATTTTTCTATCAATTTTTGGTTGGGAAAGCGCCATCCAATCGTGGAATCATAAATTTCCGTCTTCCTGCTGAAGGCGCCATCAGATTTGCCCATTACAAAAGGCGCACGGGTCATGCTTTCTACGCCGCCGGCGAGAAACATATTTCCATCACCACACATAATGGCACGCGATGCATCCATAACTGCCTGCAAACCGCTGGCGCATAAACGGTTAACGGTATTTCCCGCAACGGAAACCGGCAATCCTGCCAGCAGTGCCGCCATACGAGCCACGTTGCGGTTGTCTTCACCTGCCTGGTTGGCATCACCCGCGATTACATCTTCTATTTCGTTTACGTCGATTTTGCCGTTTCGTTTTACCAACACTTTTATAAGATCAGACAGCATATCGTCCGGACGTATTGTACTCAAAGCGCCGCCGTACCTGCCTATCGCGGTTCTTATTGCATCAACCACATATACTTTTTCCATCTTCATTTTTTTAAAAGAGTTGCAAGATAAATATTTTCAGTGCTCATCAATTTAACAAATAAAACCCTTTAACAATTCCACAATTAATACATCTTTGCAAAATGAGCGCTCAAACGAATATCAGGACACTTACTTTGGATGAATTAACCCAATATTTTTTATCTGTCGGAGATAAGAAATTTCGCGCAAAACAAGTGTGGGAATGGGTTTGGAAAAAACATGCCCGTAGTTTTGAAGACATGACCAACCTGAGCAAAGAATTAAGAGATTCTCTTTCTAAAAATTTTTCTTTTCCATCGTTATCATCTGATGTGTCCCAATACAGCAGTGACGGTACTATAAAGAGCAGGTTCAAAACTTTTGACGGTCACCTGGTGGAAGGTGTTTTGATTCCGGTAGATGACCGCCAGACTGCGTGTGTGTCTTCACAAGTCGGCTGCAGCCTTAGCTGTAAATTTTGCGCCACGGGTTTTATGGACAGGAAAAGAAATTTAACCTTCGATGAAATTTATGACGAAGCGGCATTGCTAAACGAGATGGCGGAAAAAACTTACGGGAAAAAATTAAGCAACATTGTTTTTATGGGAATGGGTGAGCCGTTGTTGAATTATAAAAACGTGTTGAAAGCCATTGAACGTATCACCGCGCCTGACGGGTTGGGAATGGGAGCAAGAAGAGTTACGGTTTCCACTTCAGGTATTTCAAAAATGATCAGGCAATTGGGAGACGATGGCGTAAAATTTAATCTTGCTTTATCGCTGCACGCCGCGAATGATAAAAAGAGAAGTGAGTTAATGCCTATCAATGAAACCAATAACATCAAATCACTAATTGAATCGCTGAATTATTTTTACGATAAAACAAAAAATGATATCACGTTTGAATACATTTTATTTAAAAATGAAAATGATTCTATAAAGGACGCTGATGATCTCATTAAAATTTACAGGCAGGTGCCGGTACACCTTATCAATGTAATTGAATATAACCCAATTGAAAACGCGGATTACGAAAAACCGGATAAAGAAGCTACTCAAAAATTCATGGATTATCTGGCTGCTCATCGTGTAAATGTGAGGCTGAGAGTGAGCCGCGGCAAAGATATCGACGCTGCATGCGGTCAACTGGCGAATAAAGATTTGGAAGGGAGTTTGGTGAAATAAAAATTTGGGTTATTTGCCTGTTTACTGTCCAGTAGGTTTGTTTGCTGGTGCTGGCGTTATTTGGAATTGGACAAGTTTGGGATGTTTTGAATAACAGGCAAAAGCATTCAACATTTAGTAATTTTAGGGGATAACATGCAATTAAGTATTCTGCCTGATCATGGCATATTGTTCATCTCACGATCGGGCTGGGAAAATTGAATCCAGCGCCAAAAATTTCCAAAAGGAGCAAAACCAGGAAGCAATATGAGACACACTATTTTTATTCTCCAAAAAAATAAAGATCTCATGCAGGGGATGACTTGGATCATCCTATAAAATAAATTCCGGGAAAATTCAAAAAAATAGCAGGAAGGACATACATTTACTACAAACCTCATTCTGATATGCCCCCAAACATAAAGATAATGGTCCTTGAAAGCAACGAAGCAGATGTGGAATCTATTCGCCACCGGTTGCTGAAGGCAAAAATTAATTTCGAAATAAAAGCGGTTAGTAACAAAGCTTCCTACAGTGTTGAGTTGGACGCATATCAACCTGATGTGATCCTGGCAAATCACCAGGTAAAAGACATGGATGCGGAGCAAGCCCTTGAGCTAAACAATAGTAAAAAATATGAAATTCCTTTTATATTGGTAACTGACCATGTAAATGAATTATTCGCCGCAAAAATGATGAAAATCGGCGCTTACGATTACCTCTTGAAAGAAGACCTTTCCACCCTTCCCCGCATAATCGAATTGGCATTGAAGCAGGTAAAAGCCGTCTCAAACGAACCGGAAAGCCACGACAATGAAATGCTTCAACAAAGCCTCTCCCGGAACGCGGCTTTTTTAGACGCTATTCCCGATCTGATTTTTCTGACCAATCGCTTCGGAGTAATCACCGATTTTAAGGCTTCAAGGGAAATGGAGCCCTTTGTCAGTCCGGAGTATTTTCTTGGGAAAAACTGTACAGACGTCCTTCCTTTTCCAATAGGAGCGGAAATTTTTAAAAATATCAGGATGGTACTGGAGGGCGGCGTATTGCCGGTACATGAGTACCAATTACCTTACCCCGATGGCATCCATGATTTTGAAGCACGCTATGCGGTCGTAACTGAAAATGAAGTGCTCACCATCGTAAGAGATATAACCGTTCATAAACAGGCAGAACAAAAAGTCTTAAAAGAAAAGGAGATCTCCGAATCTATTATCAACAGTTTACCCGGAGTATTTTACCTGTGTAGCAGGGAAGGCAAATTCCTGAGATGGAATAAAACCTGGGAGGAAATATCAGGCTGCGTTTCGGAAGACATGAGCCAGATGCATCCTCTCGACTTCTTTGATGTAAAGGAGAGAGAATTAGTTGCTGAAAAAGTAGCAAATGTTTTTAAGTCAGGAAAGGATAGCTTAAGGGTTAATCTTTTGCAAAAATCAGGAGCGGCAGCTCCCTATTTATTTACCGGCAAAAGGATTCAGTATGAAGGTCAACCCAGTATGATAGGGATAGGATTAGACTTATCAGAGTTGACGAAAGCTCAGGATGCCTTACATAGAAACGAAGAGAAATTGCGTACACTGGTAGAGCAAGCGTCTGATGGTATTAGCATAGCTGATGAGAATTACCAATTTACAGAAGTAAACAACAAATTCTGTGAGTTGCTCGGTTACTCAAGGGAAGAGTTACTTCAATTGAAAATGACAAACCTTTCCACATTGAGGACCGGAGATCTACCTACAAGGTTTGATGAAATCAGGCAGGGAAATTCAATTTTATTTGAGCGGCATCTTAAGCGAAAAGACGGATCTGTTTTCCCGGTTGAGATAAGTGCTACTATGATACAGCAACGGTATTATTTAAGTTTCGTAAGGGACATAACAGAGCGAAAAAGCGCCCGGGATCTTCTTTCCGGAGAAAAAAAAGTGATGGAAATGATAGCAACCGGAAAGCCATTAAAAGAAATCCTTCGGAAAATAGCTTTGAATTATGAATCAGTTTGTGATAATACTATTTGTTCCATCTTAATACTAAATAAGGAGAAAACTTTGCTGTTACACGGTGCAGGACCAAACTTGCCGAATTCTTACAACAATCACCTGGATGGTATTCCTATTGGCGCCAAAAATGGTTCCTGTGGAACAGCAGTATTTAGAAAAGAAAGAGTGATGGTACCGGATATTGCAAATGATCCTTTATGGGAAAATATCAGTGATTTGCCTCTTAGTATTGGATTGAAATCTTGTTGGTCAAGCCCAATATTTGATAAGGATCACAATGTTCTGGGAACATTTGGCATTTATAGCATGCAGGTACGACAACCCGGGAAGGAGGAGTTAATACAAATAGACCGTGCAACAAACCTCGTTAGAATTGCCCTTGAACGGTATAAAAATGAAATTGAATTAAAAGAAAGCGAGGAAAAGTTTCGCGCGCTGGTAGAGCGTGTGTCAGATGCATTTGTGGCGCTGGACAAAAATTGGAACTACATTTATGTAAATAAAAAAGCAGGAGAATTGTTAGGCCGTGATCCCGGATACCTCCTTGGTAAAAATATCTGGAACGAGTTTCCTGAAACCATTGGGCAACAATTCCACGAGGCTTATACCAAGGCCTTGCAGGAGCAAAAACAAATTACTGTATCTGACTATTTTCCAACTTTTGGCAGGTGGCTTGAAAATAATCTTTATCCGTCCAAAGAAGGGCTTTCTGTCTATTTCAAGGACATTACAGAACAAAAGCTGGGTGAACAAAAAATAGTGAAAAGTAATAGGTTGTATTATTTTTTGAGCCATTTTAATCAGATGATTGTCTATGCAAAGGATGAAAAAACTTTATTTAAAGAAGCTTGCAAAATTGCTGTCAATATTGGCGAATTCAGAATGTCGTGGGTAGGCCTAATTAATCAGGAAACACTTGATCTTGAACCTTTCGTGTTTGATGGTGCCGAAGACGGGTATCTTTCTGAAATTAAGCTAAAAGCGGATAACTCGGTACCGGGAGGCCGCGGCCCTTCGGGAATGGCAATAACCCAGGGCAAAACAATTATCTGCAACGACATCGAAACAGATCCTAAAATGGCCCCCTGGAAAGTTCTTGCGTTGAAAAGAAATTATCAATCCAACATAGCGCTACCCATACGGAAATTTGGAAAAATAGTTGGCGTTTTTACACTATATGCTGATACAAAAGATTTTTTCGACGGAAAAGAAATAGAACTCCTGGAAGGAGCCACGCGAAATATTTCTTTTGCATTGGAAATTTTCG
>JBDTGD010000157.1:0-7033 GCA_039937595.1 Ginsengibacter sp.
CTGCAAAAAAAGCCGCTCCTAAAAAAGCCGCTGCAAAAAAAGCCGCTCCTAAAAAAGCCGCTGCAAAAAAAGCCGCTCCTAAAAAAGCCGCTGCAAAAAAAGCCGCTCCTAAAAAAGCTGCTGCAAAAAAAGCCGCTCCTAAAAAAGCTGCTGCAAAAAAGAAAAAGTAATAAATATTTTTCTTTAAGAATAAGTTCTAAGTCCCGAAGTTTCGGGACTTTTTTTTTGTCAAAATGAAGACCAGCAAAGGATTGTAATGGAATTTTTAAAAAGCTAATTTTTTTTCATTCTATTTTTTAGAACATGAATAATAATAAATAGCAGATCAATTTTAGATGCTTTCGAAATGGGTGAAGATAAAAAAAATAGAATAGTTTCAAATCATCAACGTATCATTTGTCTACATATAAAATTGGTCAACTAACGGTTGACCTATACACGCTTTTTGCTAAAAATCTTTTTAGAAAAAGTGACTTCAATGAATTTATCATGAGAAAAATATTTGAACTTATGTCAACATAAAAAATTAAAATCTTTGAAGAATTGATTCTAAAAACATCTTAAGGCAATTTTGAAATGTTAAAAATTTAAAAAATATAACTCCCAAAAAATTCTTTTGATACGAAAGAAATGGACATAGAAAGTCGATGGGAATATTAAACATCTGTAAAGAAAGTTGTGTAATGCTTTAGAAATATTTTTTAAAAAAGCAAAGGGTAATGCGACAACGTTGATGGAATTTTATTTGAGGTAGCAAGGAAGTTTTTTATTTGTGGAGTTAACATCACTTGATTTAGATCTTGATTTTTTTAATAATTATTTTCTTCAAAAATGATAAAATTAGCGGCGAACTTTTTATGAACCCGTAAAACAATTTAAGTGATTTTAGGTTGAATGATTTTGATAAAAGTGAGTAGCTTAAATTGAAGAACACACTGATAGATTATTCTTCAATAAGAGCGGGTAGTTCTACATAAAATATGGTCCATTCACCTTCTTTGGTTTCAAACCATATTTTACCATTTAGTTTTTCAACGATCCCTTTGCACATTGCAAGACCAAGGCCAGTACCAGATGTTTTAGTAGTAAAATTTGGGGTAAATATTTTATTGAACATCACTGCCTGTATTCCATTTCCATTATCTCTGATTGAAACAAGAACTTTTTGATCATGCAATTCACTTTTGATTTTGATTATTGTTTCTCTGTGGTCAGGGACTGATTGAACCGCGTTTTGAAGCAAATTAGTAAAGAGCCGATTGACCTGTGTTTTGTCAGCTTCTATTAATATCTCATTAGAATATAAACTTGCTTCAATGTTAATTTCATCATTTGTAGAATAGAGTGTTATTACATTTTCAAGCGTTCTGTTGAGATCAAATATTTGATTTTTAGTACTTCCGATTTTAGCAAACTGAGCGAAGTCTCCGGCTATTTGTGAAAGATGTTCTATTTGTTCTAATAAAATTCCTGCAACGTATAAAGAAATGTTTTTTACATCCGGCGAGTTGGTATCGATGGCCATTTGTAAGTATTGCAAGTTTAATTTCATGGGAGTAAGTGGATTTTTAATTTCATGGGCCACCTGCCTTGCCATTTCGCGCCACGCTCCTTCTCTTTCGCTCTTGGCAAGCATTTCAGCACTTACGTCTAATTTTCTTACCATCTTATTATACTCTTTTACAAGCTCGCCAATTTCATCATGCCTTTTCCAGGTAATTTCTTCGTTACCGGTAGCAAGATTAATTTTTTTCATTTTGTCACTGATGAGGGAAAAGGATCGGGTAATTCGATTGGTAATAAACAGCGCGATAATTCCTGCCACCAAAAAGATAAATGCATTCAGGTTAATGATAGTGACAAGAAAATTTGAAATTTCATCCTGCAGTTTATTTTGGGATTCAAAATAGGGAATATTGAGGTATGCATATTCCCTGCCACTTTCATCTCTTACGGGAAGATAATTACTTAAATAAATGAGGCTTCCTATTTTCTGCTCCTGGAAATATTGAACATCTTTTAATTTGCTTAGTTGATAAAAAGCAACCGGATCCATTTTTTCGCTGACGATTCCTTTATTGTAAGGCAACGGAACTGAAGAAACTTTTAGATTGCCGTTCAGGTCATAAAGATTGATATCTGTAGCATGGATATTGGAAACCTTATTTATGATATCGTCTAATTTATTATGAGATAGACTTTCGAAATGTATCAAATCATAATTATTAATAGACATAGTATCCATGGCGCTGCGCAACTCATTCTCCATAACATGAATTGTGCGGCTCAGTTTTTCACGATTATTACTATGATAACGACTTATAAAAAAAAGAATAGTGGTAACGCCTATAATGACAAATGAAAGTACACTTACAAGTATAATGATGCCATGAACCTGGTTACGGATAGTCAACTGAAAAAACGTTCTGACATTTGTCATTGATTTTCTTTCAGTCAGGAAATGATGAGTCAGGTTAAAAAATATGGCAATCAATAAGAAAGAACAAAACAGGTAGGCAAATAATGTAACGGACTCAATAGCGAACCTGTCCTGCCTCGCAATTACAATTACTTTATCAGCATTGGCCTTATACCATAATTCTTCATACCCATTTTTTTGAACTGTTTTAAATTCATTGTATGTAAAATTGTTATTGTCAATTTCTGTAGTGAAAGGATAATCGTTATAACTGTTACTGAGTTGGTTGTTATTATAAACGGCAAAGGCATATACTGGAGAACTTTCTATAGAGTTGCCGTTGCCCTTTGAAAAAAGTTCAGGGTACAAGGCATCATTTTTATATCTTTTTGGTTTGGAAATAATAAAAACAAAACCCAGTGTGTCATTTAAGGAATCCTTGATTGTTTTTTTACTGATGTAATTAAACCTGTCATAAGACACATCGTAATAAAAAAGATCAGGAATAGCCGTGGGTTTGCCTTGTGTTTGTATAATCGCGTTCAGGGAATTGTAGGTAGTAGAGTCCTCATTAAATAATGGCCGCTCCTCATTGTTAAAAGTGTATATTTTGGTGTCATACTTATTCAGGTAGCCGGAGAAATTTTCATTAATCAGGCTGTCCTTTAAAAACCTGTTTTGATAAGGGTTTTTAAACCTGTCAAAAATACCTGAGAGGTAATCGTTCCCAAAATCTTTTAAGATAATACTTACAATTACTGGCCCTGAAGGATCCGCTTTGTTGGCAAGATTTTCGGCAAAATGCTTTCTTTCGTCCAGTTCTTTGGTCCTGTTCTGAAAAACAATTAATGCAGTAATAGAAACAGAAAAAAAGAAAACCCAAAAAATAAACTTTGATGACACCAGGTTATATGCCTGCAGCAGCAGAAATTTGAAATTTAAAAGATATATGAAAGTGAGTAGCCAAAGCAGGAGAAATAAATTGAAACTCACATAGGCGGAATGCCTCTTAAAGGTTAAAAAAACGAGTCCTGTGATGGCTACAGTCAAATAAAGAATATACCTTTTCTTCTTTCCAATAAAAGCATTCAAAGGTTGTAACAGTATTTGTATCAGGAAAAAATATCCTGTAGCTATACAGCTTAAAACAATAAAACCAATAACACTGTAAATATCCAAGGTAAAGAAATTGATTACATCAAAAGAAATTTGCGAATCAGCTACCAGGCTTTGCACCGTAAAGCCCGCTATCATTGTGATTAACGTCATCAGCACCGCTATAAAAAAAATAGCGGCGTATCTATAGGCGTCGTTTTTGAATACAACTTTAGAAAACTTATAATTAAAATAATATCTTATAAAAAGGACAATCCAAATAAACAGAATCGAATTAATAAGTAAATCTCCTAACGATCTTAAAATAAAATTAGCCCCATAAATAGATGGATCAAACAATTGTAATTGTTGAAAATGAAGAGGTATCGGAAAATGATAACTTAAAATCCTGAGGGAAATAACCGGTATGATTAAAACCATAAATCCAAACCAAAATCCTTTTTTCTCAACATAAAAATTGGCAAGCTTATGAAGAAAAAACAGGATCAATACAGAAGCTAAAATCCTTAACCAAATTGCGAATATATTATCATGAGCTACCGGGTTACTAAGTTGGTGTAGATAAAAAAGAGGTTTGCCTTTTTCATCTTTTATTACGTGCCTTGTAGGTGTACTACTGATATCGTAGGTCTTTTCAATGTTGCCTTCGGCGACAAAAGAATTGTGTAAATATTTGTTTTGGATGTAATAATTCCATTTTACAGGAATTAAGAAGATGGTCTTATAATAAGCACCCTTTGAACTCCGGAAAGTTCTTGCGTTAACTACATACCAGCCATTTACTAATTTTTGGAAGCTGATTCCGTTAATGCTGTTGGTCAAAGCCGAATCGGGCTCGATTACTTGTGTATTCCAAAAAACAGGAACCAGTTTTCCAGGTTCATCAATTTTATAAAAAAATATGAAATATCTTTTTTCAACTTGTCTTTGTAGCTCAGCTTCATCGTATTTCCCTTCAACTATATTATTGATTAATGAGCTATCCATGTAGAAGGCATCAATCTCTCTTTGGTGAATGTTAATGTCTTTTTGTATTGCCTTTTGCGCAGCATTCGGGGAAGAACTTCCATTCAAATAATTATTAATTATAAAAGCAAAAGTCAGCAGCCATGCCGCAATTATGAGCAGAAATGAATTTCTTTTAAAAAAAGTATCGTGATTATAAAGATTCAAATTTATCGGCTTTGTTTTTTGACTTCATTCCAGATAGCGTCCATTTCTGCAAGCGTCATATTTCCCAGGCTCATACCATTTTGCTGAACTGCATCTTCCATCTGTCTAAATCTTTTTATAAATTTTTTATTGGTTAGCTCCAACGCATTTTCTGCATCTACTTTTAAAAATCTCACATAGTTAATTACCGAAAAGAAAAGGTCTCCGGCTTCTTCTTCTATGTGTTCGGCGTTACCTGAGTCAACAGCTTCCAGCAATTCTGATTTTTCTTCTTCCACTTTTTCCCAAACCTGTTCTTTATTGGCCCATTCAAATCCGACCTGCTTTGCTTTTTCCTGGATACGCATCGCTTTCACCATTGCCGGTAAAGATTTCGGAACGCCACTCAAAACAGATTTTTTGCCTTCAGATAATTTTATTTGCTCCCAGTTCCTCTTTACATCATCCTCAGTCTCCGCTTTTGTGGTTCCATAAATATGCGGATGCCTTTTTATTAATTTGTTGCAAATGCCATCTATTACTTCCTTCAAAGTAAATTTATTTTCTTCAACTCCTATTTTGGCATAAAAAATTATGTGTAATAATAAGTCGCCTAATTCTTCTTTTATTCCATTCCAATCTTTGTCTGTAATCGAATCTGCAAGTTCATAAGTTTCTTCGATGGTTTGCTGCCGAAGCGTATGAATGGTTTGTTTTTTGTCCCAGGGACATTTATCACGAAGTTCATCCATTATTTGGATTAGTTTATTAAAATCTGCAGGTTGGCTCATTACGATATCATTTAAACTTTAAAAAAATGCCTTCACTCTCAATGTCCTTCTTTTCGCAATTATGGCAATATTTACCAGTAACAATCGTTCCACAATTAAGGCAGTTTTTTTCTTTCCTTTGGGGAAGATATGACATAGGGATTTTTAATTTATTTTATAATTTCCGGTTAAAAATAACAAACAAAAATCGCTTTAGAGATTAATGAATTATTTTACACTTTTATTATTTTTGAATCCAATCATTTCTCACCTATATTTTCAAATGAATAAATATATTTTCCGGATTGCATTTTTGTTTCTTGCATTTACTTTTTTTAGGATGGTTCCCGCAAATGCACAATACTATTATAAAGATATTCTTAACAATATTGAACAGAATCAAGAATTTTCGACATTAAAAAACGGGAATATTAAGATTATAAAAGTAAAAAGTTTTGATGAAAAAGATCGGCCGAGTAAGGGCTTTTTTTGTGAAAAAAGAATTAATAAAGATTTTTCAGAATCTCAAATGATTTCTAAATCGAACATCACAGACCAATCAGTATTAGTAACAAAGTATGATGAGAATGGAAAAGTAATTGAGACTACTACAAATACCCCCAGTACCACCAATACTATGGAATTCAAATATGATAGTGCAGGGCTTCTTTCACTTATAAGTACTAAAACGATTGGGGAAGGCGACAGCACAGGAATAACTGAAACTCATCAATATATTTATAAGAATGGAAAACCTGAAAAAATGCTTCGCAAGATAGATAACGTGTTGGTGTCCACTATTACCTTTGTTGCTGATGATAAGGGAAACATTATAGAAGAGGATGCCGCAGGTACCAGGGATGATAAAAAATATTATTACTATTATGATGATCATAACAGGCTTACTGATGTGGTACATTATAATGTGATAGCAAAAAGATTGTTACCTGATTATATGTTTGAATATGATAATGGCAATAAACCTGTCCAAAAAATTTCTGTTGATGAAACAGGAAGAAATTATTTTATTTGGAGATACGCTTATGATGATAAGCAACTTCCTGAAATACAGAAATGTTATTCGAAAGAAAAAGATTTACTTGGCACTATTCAATTTGACTACATGCAATAATGGTCATCATACTAACTGGTAGATGTCAAATAAAATAATAAAAATGGCGACTATCACGATGAGTAACATCAATACACGGATAGATAACAGGTGTTTCTTAAAACTTCTTGCCGCCAGTATGATTGCAACTACACAACACACAAGAGAGATGGTATGAATTGTATTAATATTACTAAGCCATTTTGGGAAATAACTCAAATAAATATTCATCTGGTCCACTGCACTGATACCACTATATCGCAAACCCATAGACGACCACATAATGAAAAGTATTAAAGCGGGTAATAAAAAAAGTATAGCTAATACGGCCGTAGCTTTTCTCGGAATATGAGATTTAGTTGACATAGAAATATATTTTTTGTTCCCTAAAAGTAGCTTATAATATGGATAGCTGCAAATTGAAGAAGATGCTTTGCAGGAATGCTTCTCTCATTTTTGAGTAAC
>JBDTGD010000158.1:0-2298 GCA_039937595.1 Ginsengibacter sp.
ATGAATGAGATAAGGGATGACATTGGGGATGTTTTCGAGATGGAAGAAATTGGCTGCATGATGATGTGTCATGGGCAGAAAGCATTTGACGACGAAATAGCATTAGCAAAAAAAGCAAAACAATTTAGCTTGGAGGTTGAAATATTGAACCGTGAAGAATTACAAAAAAGAGAGCCGGATGTAGAATTGGATATTTGCGGAGCTGTATTATTTAAAGACGACGCGCATATTCATCCCGGAAAGTTTATGGTGGCACTTAAACAGTATTTAGAAAAGAACGGAGTAAAATTTCAATTAAATACAACGGTTACCGGTTTTCAAAAGAAAAATGAAAAAATTGAAAAAGTATTAACTGATAAAGGAGATTTTACGGGAGATGAAATTGTTCTGTGCGCCGGAAGTTGGCTGCCAAAACTTGCAAAAATGGCCGGCATCCATTTATTGCTTGAAGGTGGAAAGGGTTATAGCTATACTTATCAAAATGTCGAAAAAAACATCCGCTATCCGGCTATTTTGGTAGATGGCCGCTGTGCTGTTACTCCGTGGGGGCATCATCTTCGTATTGGAGGCACTATGGAATTTAGCGGTAATAACGATAAAGTTTTAATCAAACGAATGGAAGGGATTTATAATTCAGTCAAATTATTTTATCCCGGGTTGAAAATTGATTTCCCGCCGCAAGATAAAATATGGACCGGCCTGCGCCCAGTAACTCCCGATGGCCTTCCCTATATTGGCAAAACAGCCAAGTACGATAATTTACTATTGGCAGGTGGCCATGCAATGCTTGGCATCTCGGAAGGAGCAGCCACCGGGCAAATTATCAGTGATATCGTTGAAAAAAGAAGTACAACTATTGATGTCAGCGCTTTTAATCCGGATAGATTTTAGCAGGTAATTCTCACAACATCTGACATGCCACCAATAAAGAACATTTTTGCACCATCGAAAGGCGAAGTGTTTTTGCTGGTAGATAAATTCTTTCCACTTTTATAAGTTGCATAAAATTATTTAATCAAAAGTCAAATTGCAAAAAATGGCAACTAATTCAAAGCGTTCGTCAACTCCTCAAAACAATAGGTTATTTGACGGAAAGATTGGTAAACTACAAACACTTCAGACCCCTGAATAGAAATCTCATTTATTTCTTTGTTTACTGCAATTTTTCACCAAAAGATTCTTTCTTAGAAATGTTGAAATAATCGGTCATAGTCTGATGTCGAAAGACCGGCTATTTCAATAAATTGTCAATATAATTGGAGAGTTCTGTATTTCCTTTGCTTTTTTGTGCCGCGCTGATGTTATCAAATGCCCTTTTAAATCCCGGATCAAAATAACTCCAATATTTTTGAGGTATCTGATTCCTGAATTTCATTATTTCATCTACTCCCTCTTTTACTTTTTGAGGATTATTTACTTTTAATAGATAATTCGCAAATTTAAACCCGCTTATTACCTTATCCTGCCCCACTGGCTCTTTTTTAAACTGGCTTAACAGAAAATCAAAATCGCTTTCAGTTCCATCACTCATGATAATAGCTGCAACTACAGTTCCTAAATCACCTAGTGCATCAACGCTGTATTTTTTTGCCAGAGCATATGATTGTGATGGCTCAAGCGCTGCAAGTCCTTTGAGCGCCGCTCCGGCAACCGAATAGGAAGAGTCCGCGATATATTTCTGAAAAATGGGCTCGTATTTTTTGTCTTCCAGTTTAGCCAGTATTTCAATTGCTTTGGCCTGCACCTTTTTGTTAGGATCTTTTGTGGCCATGTCTTCAATTTTTTTAAGTACCGTCGCATCTGAATAGCCGCCGCTACTCGTATCCAGACTTTCCAATGTTAACAAACGCAAACCATAATATTTATCATTCAGACCAAGAGAGAGGTTACTGGAATTATTTTTTGCAAAATACTCAAGCGCTTCGCGTCTGTCAAGATAATTAGGTGCATATTTATATTGCTGCTCAAATTCATCAGCAGATTTGTTGTCGTTCTTTATGGCAAGCAAAACTTTGTCCGCATCTACATTTACGAGTGAAGGTTTTTGCGCGCTGGCAAAATAAAAAGTATCAGATGGATTTTCTAACCACACTTTATATCTTGTCTTGTGAGTGTCTTTGCTGTAAACATCAATTGCAACAGGCAGTTTAAATATTTTCCCGGTATTTTGCGTTTGATTTACAATCACCCTTTCAGTACCATTCTGGTAATCATAATTGATATCAAGGGAAGGTTGCCCGCTGCCATAATACCATTGATTCCAGAACCAATTCATGTCCTTTCCCGTTACATCTTCAA
>JBDTGD010000159.1:0-4278 GCA_039937595.1 Ginsengibacter sp.
ATTGCAAGGCAAATGGCGAAAGCAGGCGCTAATATTTCGGGCTGTGCACCAGGTAATGATATGGGATTTCTTGAGGAGATTCAAAATTATGGTGTTGATGTTTTATACACCCGCTGCGATGTAACGAGGAAAGACGACTTACAAAATCTGGTTGCTGAAACAATAAAAAGATTTGGAAGAATAGATGTGCTTGTTTCCAATGCAGGAGAAAATATTTTTAGAGGCGCCGAATCTTCAACCATCGAAGACTGGAATAAAAATCTTGAACTAAATCTGGCTTCGCATTGGAAACTGGCACAATTATGCAAGCCCTATCTTGAAAAGAACAATGGAGTTATTATCGTCATGACTTCCAGTCATGCGTTTTCAACAATACCGGGATGCTTTCCCTATAATGTTACAAAAACCGCGTTGACAGGTTTAGTGAGAAGCCTTGCTATAGAGTGGTCTCCAAACATACGTACAGTGGGTATTGCGCCGGGGTATATAGATACACCTGGCAATCAAAAATGGTTCGATTCATTTAATGATGCTGATGCAGAAAGGCAAAGAACAATTGATTTGCATCCTGTAAAAAAATTAGGAACGGTAGATGAGATCGGTGGCTGGTGTGTTTTTCTTGCAAGTGAATATGCAGCATTTGCATGCGGCACTACCTATTTAATTGATGGAGGAAAAAACGCTTTGATGCAGGATAATCAGTAAGCGAAAAGTTTTGGAGAATTTTGAATCACAATTAGAAACGAAAATACTTTGCCCGTATCACGAAGGGTCGATGGGACATTCAATGGTCTTTGGCGGAAATGAATTGGACACATTGTAAAGTATCGTTCAAAGAAAGAGGTCCGTTTTTTTTCGTTATGAAAAATAAAAATTATTGATCAGTATTTTATTTTCAGTAAACAAACAAATAAGCCACATTCTTATTCTCACTCAGATCATATTTTCGCAGAAGATTTCAACAATATCTTTCTCTCAGCAAGTTCATCATGTACAAATTTACATCCCACTGGTTGGCTATAGGTTCGCCCGTTTGTGGTAATGGGACCATATAAGGAAAGGGTCCGAATTCCGGAGTAATCGTTAGTATTTCATTATTATTTTTCATGCGTTCGGCTATTTTATCCCACCAGGTAAGATGTGCCTGCAAAGCTTGTTGCCACTCAGTTATGCGCGGATCAGGAACCTGTGGCCCTTCGATATAGCCCACCCTTGCATGCAGATGTTCCGTTCTTTCAATCGCCAGGTTTACGGCTTCAGATTGGTCTTCAAGAAAAGATTCTGCTACGCAAACCCAATGCGAAATATCAAGGACTATTTTCAAAGAGGGAATTTTTTGTAAATATTCTTTGGTGACATGAACAGCGAAAGAAAATTTGCTTCTATGTGTTTCATGATATAATGGAACTCCAGTTTCATTTGTAAATTTTTCAGCGGCTACTATCAATGAAAGATTCCGCTCAAAATTGAAAAAATCTTTACCCGTTTGTGAATTAATTTTTATGGGTTTATAAGGTTTTAATTTTTCCAGCCATGCGCAATACACGTCATAATGTTTTGAATAATCTGCTTCATAAGTATCGTAATGTTGCGGTATCAAAAGCATATCATGTTTTTCAGCAAGGTTCCAGATTTCGTCAATGGTTTGTTTTGGAAAATCGTGTGGTATCCCAAACTCAATTCCATCATAACCCGCACTCTTTGCTTTTGGGAAAAAGTCTTCCCAACTTATGTTTTCAGAGCCCCATTTTGAGCAGAAGAATTTTATGTTCATTTTTAATAATCAGTTTTATTTGTAAATGATGTTTTTTGAATTATTATGCTGCAAATTCTATTTGATATTAAACAATCTGAATAAATGCAAATGTTGCTTTTTTGTTCCTTTACTGCTTTTCCTTGATTTTCATTGCCGATGCAAAGCCACTTTCAAAACTTCATCACCGGCGGTAACATACAATATATCGTTAGATGTATCAAAAGAACAATTAGAAGTCTTACGGTCATAAATTTTTATTAAACCCAATAGTTTTCCGTCCGGAGAAATAATATTAATACCATCAGGTCCCGCTGCAATAAGATTTCCGTGTTTGTCAATTTTAAACCCATCGGGGCCTTGCTTTACAGTCGCGTTTTCTTTTAACGGCGCTGCATTCAGCAATACACGACCATTTTTCAGATTTCCATTTTCATCAAGGTCATAAACATACCATCGCGGTTTTGTGTTATCACTACTGGCAATGTATAATTTTTTTTCATCGTTGGAGAGAGCGATTCCGTTTGGTTTCGGAATGCTGTCTATGAGCAACGTTAATTTACCATCGGTGCTTATTTTATATACGCCTTCAAAGTTGAGTTCTCTTTCCGGGTCTGCATCACCGTTAGGTAACCCATAGGTAGGATCAGTAAAATAAATATTGCCTTTGCTGTCGCAAACCAAATCGTTAGGGCTGTTTAGTTTTTTACCCTGGTATTTTGCTGCAAGAACAGTGTAATCTGCTTTAGGGTCGTCCAGTGAGGCATTCATTCTTACTACTTGTCGGTTACCCGACTGGCAAAGCAAAAGTCTGCCTTCTCTGTCAAGCGTTAATCCATTAGAGCCCGTTTCTCCTTTACGTGGAACATTTCCGGTGTAGCCGGAATTTTTTAAATAAACACTTGCCGTATCACTTGGCTTCCACTGGTAAATTTTATTTTCCGGCACATCAGAAAATAATAGTAATTTTTTATCAGCAATCCATAATGGCCCTTCTGACCATTTAAATCCTTTTGCAATTACTTGGATGGTAGCATTGCTGTCAATTGATTGCAATGCATTTTGATCATAGATTTCTACTTTGCCAACGGCGCTGTCACTCGCAATAATTTTATTTTTTTCAGAATTATTATTTTGAGAATTACAACCGCAGACAAACAATACTGATATGATTATACTTTTTGGAGTGTTCATGTTGTGATATTTTTTGAGTAAAGTTTGTAAATAATACTTTGACCTTTTATTAAAGCCTTATCTGAATTAATATGATAAATATTTTTATTTATTTTCAGGAGATGCAAAGCATTTGAATAAAGTGTTGAAAATTTTTCATCTGTGACAAGTGTGATATTCCCGCAAGTAGTATCTGGCAAATCTTTTAGTTCAGTCCCAATAAGCAATCCGCTTAGGTAATGATAATTTTCTTTCGGTTGCTGCTTATTGAATAGGCTATTAGTTCTTACGTGAAAAATGCTGTTCAGCAGATTGCTACTAAGCCCTTCTTTAACGCCTTTCTCAAACCTGGGATTCGCAACGGTTGAAAATATATTTTCTTTTTCCACAGAATTTGATAGAATACTTTTCGTTGCGAGCAAATCAAAAAGCTCACCGGTCATATAGGTTTTGGAATCTGTTATCATACCGTTCCTTGTAATGATATGTTTGGAGTGCGTGCCGGGTAAAATAAATAATTGTTCTTCGTCCGTATTTTTTATTTCACAGCCTGTTATTATGGTTTCTTCGCCACGCATCACATCAGTTGTAGATTTTAAGCCGGAGACGAAAATCATCTGATGCTTAAACCTCGCTGAAGATGCCACAATATGAATTAATAAATCATTCCCATTTGTTTTAACCGGAAGCATTTTATAGTCCAACGCCATCATTCCTATAGCTGATGATGCCATTCCCGAAATAATTATCGGAATCTCTGATAATGGATAGCCGCATTGCGAGGAAAGTTCCCGAATGCAACTTGATAAAACAGACTCATAAAATAAAAACCTGTCTGATGAGCTTTTTTTCCACATTTCGTAAGTAGCCGCAATGCCTTGCTGAGACACAACTTTAGCCATCACATCTTGTGTTTCGAGTTCTATTACCTGTAACCGGAATGAAGAAGTACCCCAATCGCAACTTATAAATTTATTCATAATGAAGAACTAAATTAAGCATCGAAACAAATGATAAAACACTCACGTTTATAAAGCTGTAAAAGCATTTAAGTAAATTCTAAAACAAAAATTAAATTTGATTCTTACCGAATTTATTTCAAACTAAGAACTGCGACAAGACACAAGACACTAATAACTTTTCACTACTAACTTATCAATGATTACTCACTTCCACTCTTTCTACTTTGCCAACCAGAAAAATATAACTCAGCGCACCCAATACACCAATCACACCAATTAGAATAATTGCCGGGGTAAAATTGTTGTCAGTCACAATATAGCCAATCGTGGCGGGTATAATAATTCCTGCGAGGCCACCAATAAAATTAAACACACCGCCTGTTAATCCTA
>JBDTGD010000160.1:0-5664 GCA_039937595.1 Ginsengibacter sp.
TAAGCCACAGTCTTGCTTTAGCACGGGTTATTGCTACGTAAAACAACCTTCTCTCTTCTTCCAGTTCTTCGCGGGTATTGATGGCCATGGCATTTGGAAAAAGGGTTTCTTCCAGTCCGCCGACAAATACTACAGGAAATTCCAGTCCTTTTGCCGAATGAATGGTCATTAATTTTACGACGTCACTATCGCCTTTATCATTATCTGCATCGGTTAACAGGGAAATTTGTTGTAGGTAACTTCCCAGGCTTTTGTCAAGTAATTCGCCATCTTCCGTTGGGGTTTCCGTAAATCCTTTTATTGAGTTCAATAATTCCTGCAGGTTTTCGTAACGTGCCAGCCCTTCTGTAGTTTTATCATTAAAAAGGTCTTTTACAACGGCCGTTTGTTTTCCCACCAGTATTGAGAGATCGTAAGCATTTTTCTTTTCCAACTCACTCTGGAACATTTTTATCATGATCACAAAGTTGCTGATGATCTCAAGTGTGCCGGCCCTATAACCAAATTCTGCAGCACGTTCCAGCACGTTCCACATAGAAATATTATGCTCATTTGCAAAAAGAATTGCCTTCTCTATCGTTGTTTTTCCAATTCCTCTCGCGGGATAGTTGATAATACGTTTCAACGCCTCTTCATCATTTGGATTGATGATTACGCGCAGGTAACATAAGAAATCTTTGATCTCTTTTCTCTGGTAAAAACTAATGCCGCCATAAATGCGGTAAGCAATATTCATACGGCGGAGGCTTTCTTCAAAACCCCTGCTTTGCGCATTAGTCCGGTAAAGAATTGCAAAATCTGAATTACGATAATGATTGCGTAATTTTTGTTCCTGGATGGCATCGGCCACATATTTCCCCTCGTCGTTATCAGTAGCAGTCCGAACGAGATTTATTTTTTCACCCACCACATTGCTAGTCCATAATTTCTTAGGAATCTGTCCTTTATTATTGGAAATGATCTCATTGGCAACGCTCAGGATATTCTGCGAGCTGCGGTAATTCTGTTCCAGCATTACTACTTTCACCTCTTCGTAATCTTTTTGAAACTGCAAAATGTTTTCGATAGTAGCACCGCGGAAACTATAGATACTTTGCGCGTCGTCCCCTACCACCGCCACGTTTTCATGCATCGCGCCGAGGAGTTTTATTATTTGGTATTGCGAAGTATTGGTATCCTGGTACTCATCTATCATAATGTACTTAAACTTGCGCTGGTATTTGCTCAGGCTTTCAGGATGTGTGCTCAATAACTGATAAAATTTCAACAACAAATCATCAAAATCCATAGCTCCGTTTTTGAAACAGCGATTGCAATAAGCGGTATAAATCTGCCCTATCATCGGGCGATTTGCACGCATATCTTCCTGTTGCAATCCATAATCACTCATATATTCTTCAGGAGTAATCAAACTATTTTTAGCGCTGGATATTCTATTAAAAACAGTGGACGGTTTATAATGTTTATCATCCAGATTCATTTCTTTGATAACTGTTTTTACCACACTTTTAGAATCATCTGTGTCATAAATAGTGAAGTTTCTTGGATAGCCAAGTTTATCCGCTTCTGCTCTTAGTATGCGCGCAAATACGGAGTGAAAAGTTCCTATATAAAGATTTCTCGCTTCATTATTTCCCAAAATATGGGTTACTCTTTCCTTCATTTCCGCCGCCGCTTTGTTGGTGAAAGTGAGCGCCAGGATATGAAAAGCATCCACACCGGTGGCCATCAAATGCGCAATCCTGGTGGTTAAAACTTTTGTTTTCCCACTTCCTGCACCGGCAACAATCATTATCGGCCCATCGCGATGAAGAACCGCTTCGCGTTGCGCATCATTCAATCCCTGTAAATATTCCTGCATGATGCAAATTTACGAAAAGAGAAGGTGAGGGAGAGTGGGTGTGGGGAAATAAATGTGGTGTTATTTAATCCAGTTTGCGAGAATAGATTGTTGCAGAAGTTACGGCCCAGGAAGATTAATTGCGCTACGGAACTATGGACGATTATATTGCTTTCGTGGCAAAATAGTTATTGGAATAAATTTAAAATGCATGTGTAGTAGGAAATTAAAAAAAATCCCCTTCAAAAAAAATGAAGGGGATTTGTATTTGTGGTTACAGAGGTAAAGTTTATAATGCGATCTGTTTTTCTATCATCATTTTTCTTAAATTAATAAGGCCATAACGCATGCGTCCTAAAGCAGTGTTGATGCTGCAATCGGTAAGTTTGGCAATTTCCTTAAAACTCAAATCGGCGTAATGTCTCATTACAATTACTTCTTTTTGATCTTCGGGAAGCATGTCGAGCATTTTTCTTACTCTTTCATGGCTTTGCCCCTGGATCATTTTTTCATCAGCACCAGCTTCGGAAAAATTAAGTACTTCAAAGATGTCATGATCATCACTCGTCTTAATTGAAGGGCTGCGTTTTACTTTTCTAAAATGATCCACACATAAGTTGTGTGCAATTCGCATTACCCATGGCAAAAATTTTCCTTCATCCGTGTAGCGACCGCCGTTAATAGTGTCAATCACTTTAATGAAAGCATCCTGGAAAATATCTTCAGCAAGATATTTATCCTTAACTAACAAATAAATCGATGTGTAGATTTTGTCTTTATAGCGTTCTATAAGACTTGAAAGTGCCTCTGAATCTCCGTCAAGATAGAGGTGGATCAATTGTTGATCTGTCAAATTGTTAATGGTTTTCATAACCTGTTACGATTTTGGTTTAGGATATTGTGTAAGTTCCAATTTAAGAGAAGGGAAATGTATAAAACTTTTAGCGCTGGGCAGAAGGCTTTTCATTCTTTCAGGAAAATTGGAACAGCTAAGATTGCTCAAATAATTTATACTTCCAAATAATTTGCTAATTTTTTTTAATTATTTTTTTTAACACAATAAAATTTATCCAACTTATATATAAAAATAGGGAATGACTATTTTTGTAAGGATACATGAAGACAGCAAAACTTCCTCGCGAGGAAAAATTACCCATCGTAAAACATCAACAAAATATTTTTATCAAAGGTGCAAGGGTCCATAATCTTAAAAATATCGATGTAGAAATCCCCCGCAATAAATTAGTGGTGGTAACGGGAGTTTCAGGCTCCGGAAAATCTTCCTTAACCATAGATACGTTATTTGCCGAAGGCCAAAGACGATACGCAGAAAGCATGAGTGCTTATGCGAGACAGTTTATGGCGCGCATGAATAAACCTGATGTGGATTATATAAAAGGATTATGCCCGGCCATTGCTATAGAACAAAAAGTGATTACAAGAACGCCACGATCGACCGTTGGCAGTATGACCGAGATTTATGATTATCTGAGACTTTTTTTTGCAAGAATCGGAAAAACTATTTCCCCGGTATCAGGAAGAGAGGTGAAGAAAGATGACGTAACTGATGTGGTGAAGGCAATCAATAATTTGAAAACCGACGATAAAGTATTGATGTTAGTGGCTTTCAAACAATCACATCACAGGGATATAAAAGAAGAATTGCATATTCTGATGCAAAAAGGATTTTCAAGACTTGTGACTTCAAATTCCTCCCGACGAGGGGAATTGGAGATTTTGAGAATTGAAGATATAGAAGAAGAAAAGGACCTGGCTTCTTTTTTTGCACATAAAACAACTTATATTTTAATTGACAGGTTGGTAGTAAAAGCCCCGCTGGCTACCGGGGTCGATGAAGATGATAATCATCGAATAGCCGATTCTGTGAATACTGCTTTTTATGAAGGCGAGGGCGAGATGATTCTGGAAGTAAATGGAAAAGAAATGCTCCATTTTTCAAACAAATTCGAATTAGACGGAATAAAATTCGAAGAGCCTGTTCCCAATTTATTTTCTTTTAATAATCCTTATGGTGCGTGCCCCGTTTGCGGTGGATTTTCTTTGGTGCTGGGGATTGATCCCGATCTCGTAATTCCAGATAAAAGACTGAGTGTTTATGAAAATGCAATTGCTCCCTGGCGTGGTGAAAAATTAGGGCAATGGAAAGAACGATTAATAAAAGTTGCTAATAAATTCGATTTTCCCATTCATAAGCCTATCATTGATCTTACCACTGCACAATATAATTTATTATGGACAGGCAATGAATACTTCGAAGGCATCAATGAATTTTTTAAAGAAGTAGAACGCAATTTATATAAGATCCAATATCGTGTTTTATTGAGCCGCTATCGGGGAAGAACTTTATGCCCTGAATGCCATGGTTACCGGTTGAGAAAAGAAGCATTGTACGTGCAGATTGCGAATAAAAACATTGGTGAACTTTGCGAAATGCCGGTAAAGGACCTGCGGAAATGGTTTACAGAAATTGAATTATCAGACTTTGATAAAACGGTTGCGAAAAGAATTTTGATAGAGATCAACAACCGGCTAGCGACGCTTTATGAAGTAGGCCTCGGTTATCTCACACTTAACAGGCTGGCTAATTCATTAAGCGGTGGTGAAAGCCAGCGTATTCAATTAACAAGAAGTTTAGGCAGTAATCTTACTGATTCGCTTTATATCCTCGATGAACCTTCTATTGGCTTACATTCACGAGATACTGAAAATTTAATTGAAGTGTTGAAACATTTGCAGGCGCTTGGCAATACAGTTGTAGTCGTAGAGCACGACGAAATGATGATGCGAAAAGCTGATCATATTATTGACATGGGTCCACTTGCAAGTCATTTGGGTGGTGAAGTAATTGCAGCGGGTAATTATAACCAGATCATAAAAAATCCTAAGAGCCTTACGGGCAAATACCTGAGGGGAGAACTAACCATTGAACCTCCGAAAAATATCCGCAAGTGGAACCGTTCTATAAAAGTAGAAGGTGCGCGACAGAATAATTTAAAAAATATTGATGTTATTTTTCCACTGAATGTTTTGTGCGTGGTGAGTGGCGTGAGCGGAAGCGGTAAAACAACGCTGGTGAAACAGATTTTATATCCGGCATTAAAAAAAATGAAAAGTGAATTTGCTGAAAAGATTGGGTTGAGTAAAGGTATTTCCGGTGACATGGATTTTATTTCGCAAGTTGAGTTGATTGATCAAAATCCTATTGGGAAATCATCGCGTAGTAATCCGGTTACGTATATTAAAGTCTTTGATGAAATAAGGGAATTATTCAGCAAACAGCCTTTGAGTAAAATACGCGGTTATCAACCGAAACATTTTTCATTTAATGTGGATGGCGGAAGATGTGATGCCTGTAAAGGCGAGGGAGAACAAGTAGTAGAAATGCAGTTCCTGGCAGATGTTCATTTAATATGCGATGTATGCCATGGTCAAAGATTTAAAGAAGAAGTGCTGGAAGTAAAATACAACGATAAAAATATTTTTGACGTACTGGAAATGAGTGCGGATGAAGCCATTTCGTTTTTTGCCAAAGAACAATCTTCAACGAGGAAAAATGAGAATACTGGAGTGGAAATCTCGAAAAAACTTCAGCCGTTAAGTGATGTTGGTTTGGGATACATTAAATTAGGGCAATCGTCTGATACACTTTCCGGTGGTGAGGCGCAGCGTGTAAAACTTGCTTCGTTTCTGGGAAAAGGAAGAGGGCAGGGGAATTTACTTTTCATTTTTGATGAGCCTACAACCGGGCTTCATTTTCATGACATAAAAAAATTACTTAAATCGTTTAATGCCTTGATAGAACA
>JBDTGD010000161.1:0-3142 GCA_039937595.1 Ginsengibacter sp.
GAAATTGATTGGTGTTTAAGTTAAACTTAGCAGGGCAATTTTCAAAAAAATGTTTTGTCTTCATGAGGAATTGTCTGATAGAAGAAAGAAAATCAACTAAGAAATAATCAGTATTCAACAATCAATATGCAATATTGAATGGAAGAAAATACCTGTCAGTAAACAAATAAATTCAGGAGATTCTTTTTTAGGAAATATTCAATAATCAAGGAAGCAGGCACAGGTAAGACCGTAGGATTTTTTAAAAAATGTTTTTTAGATAAAAAAATGCCTTTAACTTGAAAAAAATATTTTTAACGTAAAACAGAACTTTTATGGATGAAAATAATAAGCAAAGCCTACGGAGCAGCGACTGGTTTGGACGTAAAGGCAAAATTGGATTTATCTACCGTGCCTGGATGAAAAACCAGGGCATACCAGATTATGAATTTAATGGGAAACCGGTGATTGGGATTTGCAATACATGGAGCGAATTAACACCGTGTAACGCGCATTTCAGGGAACTGGCAGAATCGGTAAAAAGAGGAATATTGGAAGCAGGTGGTTTCCCTGTTGAGTTTCCGGTGATGTCTTTGGGTGAAACACTCATAAAGCCCACGGCAATGTTGTACCGCAACCTGGCAAGTATGGATGTGGAAGAGTCCATCCGGGCCAATCCGCTTGATGGCGTAGTATTGCTGTGCGGTTGTGACAAAACAACACCCTCCCTTGTTATGGGAGCTTGCAGTGTCAACATTCCAACCATTGTAGTTTCGGGAGGCCCTATGCTCACAGGAAGGCATGAAGGTAAAAGTATAGGAACAAGTGATATATGGAGATACCATGACGATTTAAGAGAAAATAAAATAACAGAAGACGAATTGCGTTCGATCGAATCCGCTATGTGCCGCAGCCGTGGCCACTGCGCGGTAATGGGTACTGCTTCTTCAATGGCCTGCATGGTAGAATCGCTGGGGCTTTCGCTTCCGGGCAATGCCGCCATTCCGGCCGCTGATTCAAGACGCAAAACGCTGGCGCAGCTATCGGGGTTACGTATCGTGGATATGGTAAAACAAAATCTAAAATTAACGGATATCCTTACACGAGACGCCTTTGAAAATGCCATAAAAGTGAATGCGGCCATAGGTGGCTCTACTAATTTTGTAATCCATTTATTAGCTATTGCCGGAAGAATAGGCGTGCCGCTTGATTTGAGTGACTTTGATACTTTATCCGCTAATATTCCATTGATTGTAAACCTTCAGCCTTCAGGTAAATATTTTATGGAAGATCTGTTTTACGCGGGAGGATTGCAGCCGGTAATGAAAGAACTTGACGCTATTCTTCATACCGATTGTATCACTGCCAATGGAAAAACGATCCGTGAAAATTATAGCGATGCCAAAATTTTTGAGACAGATGTAATTGCTTCAATGCAAAAACCTTTCAGGGAAGAAGGAGGGCTGGTCGTATTAAAAGGAAATATTTGCGAAGACGGCGCGGTGATGAAACCCTCTGCGGCAAGCACCCATTTGATGCAGCATACCGGAAAAGCAATCGTATTTGAAGATATAGATGATTATAAAAACCGGATAGATGAAGATAATCTTGAAGTAGATGAAAACAGCATTCTTGTTTTAAAAAACGTTGGCCCGAAGGGTTATCCCGGTATGCCTGAAGTAGGCAATATGGGCTTGCCCAAAAAGCTGTTAGAGAAGGGAATTACAGATATGGTTCGTATTTCTGATGGCAGAATGAGCGGTACCGGGTTTGGCACTGTTATACTGCACGTTTCTCCTGAAGCTGCGCTGGGTGGCAATTTTGCAGTTATTCAAACAGGGGATTTGATCACCCTGGACGTAGCAAACCGAAGCCTGAATGTAGCGTTGAGCGATGAAGAACTACAACAAAGAAAAAAACAATTTATCCCTTTGCCTCCGGCAACAAAAAGAGGCTATGTTAGTATGTATATTAGCCATGTGCAACAAGCTCATCTGGGAACAGACCTGGACTTCTTGAGAGGAAGCTCAGGAAGTATTGTATTAAAAGATTCGCATTAATTTGTTTCTTCCAGGAAGTCATTAAGATCATCAAGAAAATCTCTTAGTGCACTTCATGTTTTGGTGGGACAGTCAAACACAACACTATTAATAAAATGAAAAAAGAATATGAATTTTAAAGATAAAGTAGCGATAGTAACCGGTGCGGGCCAGGGAATCGGTTTTGAAATTAGTCGCCGGCTTGCGCTGGAAGGAGCGCAGGTTGTTTTGAATGACATAGATGAAGATCTTACTAATCAGGCGGCGTATTCTATCAATGAAGGTATTGTCAATAAATGCATTCCTTTCCCGGGCGACGCCGGAGACGTGATATTTATTCAACGAATGGTAGATAATGTTGTAGCAAGATTCGAGAAGATCGATATTGTAATTGCCAATGCAGGTATTACGCTTTTCGGAGATTTCTTTACCTATTCTCCTGAATCTTTTTCAAGAGTTTTGCAGGTGAATCTTGGCGGTACTTTTTTCCTGGCCCAGGCCGCGTCCAATCAAATGAAAAAGCAAGCTAAGGGAGGTTCATTGTTGTTCACTTCTTCCGTTACCGGGCACCAGGCCCACAAAGACCTCGCAGTGTATGGCATGACCAAAGCCGCACTTGAAATGCTTGCCAAAAACCTCGTGATAGAAGTTTCGAAATACAAAATAAATGTAAATACAGTTGCTCCCGGAGCTACGTTAACAGAAAGGACCTTGAACGATCCCGATTACGAAAAAATATGGTCCGAACTTACGCCAATGGGCCGGCCTGCTACCGTAGCCGATATAGCGAATGCAGCGCTGTTCTTTGTTTCAGACGATGCAAAACACATCACAGGGCAGAGTTTAATAGTAGATGGAGGATGGACATGTATTAGTCCTTCACCATTTTGAATAATAAAAAATGTTGAATAGAAATCTTCAATAAAAGTTTGTTTACTGCAAAAAATTATCCAATTAGGATTTAATCCCGGTAAAAGCCCCAACCAATCGAATTGTTACTTTTGCCTTATAAAATTTACAAGATGAAATTTTTTTTGTGTATCACCGGTTTCTTTTTTGCAATGAATTCTTTTGCACAAAACAGTTCGGTTGAGGGTGAAATATTAGGTAATGCTGCAAAGGAG
>JBDTGD010000162.1:0-3569 GCA_039937595.1 Ginsengibacter sp.
TATTTAATAGCTCAAAATGGAAATTCAGCCAAAGCTGAAATCGCGTTTGCTCAAACTTATTTCGCTGTACAAACCCGTAAACAGGAAATTATTGAACAAAGATTATTAGACATAGCGCGGGTAACGGCAAGAGAAAAGTTATCTAAAACCGAGAAAAAACTTTCAGGGATTATTTATGAAAGAGGTGTAGATGATAAAGGCTTTGCCATTATCCGAAGCAAAGGTGATGAGGCTTTGTTCGGAGGATTTAATACAAGCGATATGAAGCATAAACTGATGGTTCCGGCTGGGAGGCCGCTCGCAGATTTTCTTCCCACGCTTACTATCAAAGCCAAAGATTTTGCGACAGAACTTACCGGGCATAATGTGATAGAAAAGGATCTGAAAGGCCAACCGGCAATATCAAAAGAACATGTTGAGAATAATATTGCAGTAAGAAACATGCTGATAGAAAGAGGCGTAAAGCCTGAACAATTGCCACCCGGAGAAGACTTAAAAAAAGTACAAAGAAGGGTAGATGGCGATCAAAAAAAAGTAATGAAAGACGCACAGAAAAAGAAAGGTAAATGAAACTCCATTTCGACAGTAATCAGGAATATCAATTAGAAGCCATCAAATCCATCACCGATATATTTGAAGGGCAGCCTTTAAGCGCTGGTGATTTTGAGTTTGCGATACATACATCAGGAACCTTTCTTTCCGAAAATGGTTTTGGAAATCAGCTTCAACTAACGGAAAGCCAGGTTTGGAAAAATATTCAGGCTATTCAAAAGCGTAATGAAATAAAAACAGTCAATACTGTATTTCAGGAAATGAATTTTTCTGTTGAAATGGAAACAGGAACCGGCAAAACTTATGTTTATCTCAGAACTATTTATGAATTGCAAAAGCAGTACGGCTTTAAAAAATTTGTAATCGTAGTTCCGTCTGTTGCCATTCGCGAAGGGGTATTAAAAAACCTACAGATCACACACGAACATTTTCAATCGCTGTATGATAAAGCGGCGATTAATTTTGATATTTACGATAGTAAAAAAGTGAGCAACCTTAGAGGATTTGCTTCCAATAATGCCATACAGATTTTAGTCATCAATATTGATTCTTTTGCTAAAGATGAAAATATCATCAATAAGCCCAATGATAAACTTACTGGCAAAAAACCAATTGAATTTATACAAAGCTGTAATCCGATTGTTATTGTGGACGAGCCGCAAAATATGGAAACAGAAATTCGCAAAAGGGCAATTGATAATCTGAATCCGCTTTGCAGCCTTCGTTATTCCGCTACACATACAAACCTTTACAACTTAATGTATTCACTGAATCCGGTAAAAGCTTATGACCTTGGTTTGGTAAAGCAAATAGAAGTGGATTCCGTGATGAGCGAGAATGCGATGAATGAAGCGTTTATACAATTAGAAAATGTGAGTGCTACAAAAACAAGGATCACCGCCAAAGTGAAGATTGATTGTAATACTGATAAAGGTGTAATAAAAAAATCAGTTACTGTGAGATCCGGCGATGATTTATATAAGTTGAGCAATCAAAGAGAAATTTATAAAGACGGATTTATTATTGACGAAACGGACGCGGGTAATGGAAGTATCAGCCTGACAAATGGGATTACACTTTCGATTGGAGAATCAAAGGGTGGAATGAATGATGAAGTTATGAAATTCATGATCCGTAAAACAGTAGAGGAACATCTCAAAAAAGAAAAAGTCTATCAAGATAAAGGCATCAAAGTGTTGTCTTTATTTTTTATTGATAAGGTAAAAAATTATCGTGATTATGATGCAAACGGCAACGCTGTAAAAGGAAAATTTGCACGATGGTTTGAAGAAGTTTACCGGAATGAAATATCAAAGCCTGCATTCAGAGATTTACTTTCCTTTACCGCGGAAGAAGTAAACAATGGATATTTTTCACAAGACAATAAAGGCAGGATAAAAGATACAGGTGGTGAAACACAGGCCGATGATGATACCTATAAACTTATCATGAAGGACAAAGAGAAGTTACTTGATGCGAATACACCGCTGCGTTTCATATTCAGCCATTCTGCGCTTCGCGAAGGGTGGGATAATCCAAATGTATTCCAGATATGTACTTTAAATGAAACAAAATCTGAAATTAAAAAACGGCAGGAAATAGGGCGTGGATTGCGATTGCCTGTTAACCAGCTTGGTGAAAGAATATTTGATAAAAATATAAACAGACTTACTGTAGTTGCCAATGAATCTTATGAAGATTTTGCAAAAGCGCTGCAACAGGAAATTGAAGAAGATTGTGGAGTTGATTTTAAAGGCAGGATAAAAGATAAATCAAAACGTGAAAAAGTTAAGCTGGGAAAAGGATTTGGGTCAGAGGCTTTTATGGAAATCTGGAACAAAATAAAATATTGTACGCGTTATAGTGTAAGATATAATACATCTGACTTGATCACACTGGCGGCCAAAGCGGTGAAAGAAATGCCGGAAACAAAAAAGCCAACGATAAGATCAACAAAGAAAAAAGTATTAATAAACGACGCTGGCATTGAAGGGCAATTGATAAGTGATAGCGGCGATGATAGCTATCGTTTGCAATTCGAAATACCTGATATGCTGGCTTATATTCAGGGTAAAACGGAACTAACCCGTAGCACTATTCTGGAAATAATAAAAAAGTCCGGCAGAATACATGAGCTATTGCTCAATCCACAATTATTTATGGACAACGCGGTAATGGCTATCAAATCTGAGTTGTATGAACTAATGATTGATGGGATCAAATACGAAAAGATTGGTGGAAAGATTTATGAAATGAAATTGTTTGAAGACAATGAATTGGAAATATATCTTGATCAGTTTACCCACACCGTAGATAAACCGGACAAAACTATTTATAAAAATTACATACCGCTTGATTCGAATGTAGAAAATCAATTCGCTAAGGATTGTGAGACAAGTGAAAATGTAGAATTTTATTTCAAGCTTCCTTTCTGGTTTAAAATTGATACTCCTATTGGAAATTATAATCCTGATTGGGCAATCGTTTTTAAAGGAGAAAAGAAAATTTATTTTGTTGCGGAAACTAAAAGTGGCGGCCAGGAATTACGAGGAAGTGAGAAAATGAAAATCAAATGTGGCAAAGAACATTTCAGGAATTTTGAAGACGTGAGATTTGAACAGGTAAATGAAGTAATTGATCTGAGCTGACGTATTTCGATATACAATGTTGTTATCCTCAAGCAAAACAGGAATTCTTAAAATTTATTTGTTTGCTACCAAAAAAAATTCCAAATAAAGACTACCGGTTTTTTAGATCCTTTGCAGCGTCCTCATCCAAAAACCAATGCAATTCTCCCTGGGATGGTTTTATGAGTTGTGATGGTAATTTTTCAGGCATATATTTTCCTTCCAAAACCTGCTGAAGCACAGTTGCTTTTTTCGATCCATCCACCATAAAAGCAATATTGGCAGCCTTGTTTACAATCAAAGGCATCAGGGTAATGCGATACATTTCCTGCTTTTTGTTATAAACAGAATTTACCCAATGAAGGTTTTCCTCAATAATATGCGAACCGG
>JBDTGD010000163.1:0-7292 GCA_039937595.1 Ginsengibacter sp.
TGCTTTTACGACCTCGTGATTGAAGTAGCTATCGTAAGGCCGGGGCCTATACAAGGCGACATGGTGCATCCATACCTGAGAAGAAGGAATGGTGAAGAACCAATTGAATATCCTTCTAAAGAGTTGGAAGATATCCTGGGCAGAACGTTAGGAGTTCCATTGTTCCAGGAGCAGGCAATGAAAATAGCCATTATCGCAGCAGGTTTTACACCAACTGAAGCAGATGAATTGCGACGCAGCATGGCCACCTTTAAAGCAAAAGGTATGGTAACAAAATTCCATGAAAAACTCACCAAAGGAATGATGAAAAACGGATACACTTTTGAATATGCGCAACGGGTTTTTAAACAATTGGAAGGCTTTGGCAGCTATGGTTTTCCTGAAAGCCATGCGGCCAGTTTCGCACTACTGGTATATGTTTCGTCATGGCTTAAATGTTATTACCCTGATGTATTTGCATGTGCTTTGCTCAATAGTATGCCCATGGGTTTTTATCAGCCGGCACAAATAATTATTGATGCAAGAAAGCATGGTGTGGAAGTAAAACCGGTGGATATTAATTATTCAAACTGGGATAATAAACTGGAGCGAACACCCTCTCCTCCTGGAGAGTCCCGATTGCTATCGGGAGGGGGTGAGGCTGCACTCCGTCTTGGGTTCAGGCAAATAAGGGGACTAAAGCAAGAGGACATCAATCTTCTTGTATCAAACAGAAAAAAAATGTACACTACCATCAATGAACTACGTGATATTAAATTGCCGGATGCTGCGTTAGAAAAATTAGCGGATGCCGATGCATTCAGGTCAATTGGGCTTGACCGCAGAGAAGCATTATGGGAAGTAAGCACTAAAGACAGGCCCGTTGCGCTTTTCACGGGACAGCTTTCCCCGGAAGTGAAAGAAGAAAAGCAGGTATCCCTTCCAGTTATGACAAAATCTGAACACGTGGTACATGATTACACTACCACTTCATTTTCTTTAAAAGCGCATCCTGTAAGTTTTATAAGAGATAAACTGGACCAGCTTCATATTACACCAACCCAACAATTGTGCAAAGATAAGAACGGGGATTTTGTAAAAGTTGCTGGGCTGGTGCTGGTAAAGCAGCGTCCCGGAACTGCCGGAGGTATTTGTTTTATGACCATTGAAGATGAAACGGGATTTTCAAATCTTGTAATTTTCGAAAGCCTGTTTGAAAAGTTTAGAAAAGAAATATTGCAGTCAAAATTAATAATGGCGGAAGGTACGTTGCAAAATGAAGGTGAAGTAATACATGTGATTGTAAAGCGTTGTCATAATTTTTCGAAACTATTGCGGCATCTTACTCCTTCACAAAATGAAAATGTTTCCCTGACAACATTGTCACGCGCTGATGAAAAATCTATTCCCACCCATGTGCTGGCTAAAAGAAGCAAAGACAAGCGAGTTACTCAGGGAAACATTTTTCCTGAAGGAAGGAATTTTAAATAAAGTCCTTTGAAAATATATCCAAAAGTAATGAACACAGTGTCCATTCATCGCACCCACCGGCACCCAGATCATTGGTGTTGAAAGAATCCGCTTTGTCTTTTGTGAACACCCTAATCAACGAAAGCCCAGGGAGTTAATTATTTCTAATACATGTACTTTCATTTATGGTGTAGTAAATCCGTATTTTTTATAAATTTCCTTTGCTTTTAGAGTTATTAAAAATGCCATAAAATCTTTCGCAGCCTGTGAATGTGGAGCATCTTTCAGTAATCCAGCCATATAGGTAGCCTTAATGTTTTCATTATCCGGAATGTTTACTGATTCCACCGGATGATCCAGCATTAATTGATACTTTACTTCACTAGACCAGACGGGTGCCGCATCGCTTTGCTTATACATAATTCTCATTGGCGATTGACGGTGATGTATGTGAGTTAAAAATGTGGTTCCATCTTTTACTTTTACATTCATAATCTGGTCTTTTAGCTTTTCTCCTCCGGCTTTTACATACGCTTCTTCAATTCGTTTTCCTATTCCCTCCCACTTCGGATTAGGCATACTTATGCGAACGTTCATTTCTCCCAGATCTTTAAATCCTTTTATATTCTTCGGATTTCCTTTTTGCACCATAATGCTTAGTTTGTTATAGGCATAAGAAAGTGTATCGCTGAAAAGATTGAACATATCTTTTATCCGACTTTTACCGGCAGTATAGACGTCAGGCTTAAGGGTAATACGCAAATTACCAATGGTTAGAGATCCTCCTTTTATTTGGTCGGCCAAAATCCCGGGCGGCAGCGTTTCAGCGAAAATGCGCTGGTACATTGGGTATTCTTTTTTAAATGCTGACATCAAATCGTCCAACACCATAAACTGGTTGCCGGCAAAAAAAACTACTAATTGAGGGTCATTAATATCACCATACAGATCCGGAACGTTATCTACACCCGGTATAGTGAACATTACTTTGCTTTCAGGCGGTGTATTCCAGGGGGGATCGAAACGATGATCTTGTGCTCTTAAGTTTGAATAAAGTAATATTATTAAAACAACGAGGAAAGTCTTTTTCATTTTTTTGTTTTATACAATAATGAATAATTAATCTATGGCTTTACAACAGCCCAGCCTTCAGCCTGGCGAAGAATGAGTTCCCCATTTCCTGTTGGTACAATAGCGACGAAATCATAGACTTGGTCAGGGCTTATTTTTTGTTCTACCAGCGAATTGTGGCATTGCGCTACAATCACTCCTCTTTCTATCAGTTCCTTTAATTGATCGCCATAATTATTTGCCTTCAAGTTCATAGCAGTACCTCCCGCATAAGCAATCAATTCAATTTTTACTTTGCCAGCCAACCGTGGATCGTTCAAAGCATTGTTGATATTCCGAATTGCTTTTGTAAAAATGGCCGGATTATTTTCATCTATTTGATAGATGGCGTGGTATTCTTTTAATGTGGCTTTTGCTCCGGTGAATTCCTTGTTTTTTTGCAAGGCATTGTCATTAGTCTGTGCAGATACGATTGATGCAAATAGTATTCCTGTAGCAAATAAAAGAAATAATTTTTTCATGGTTTTTATTTTTTTTGGTTATGAAATTAAGTTTGTCGAATATTTAAAGAGATTTTTTATTCATTTTCTGATGCTCATTCAAAATTGGTTTAAAAGGGCCGTATTTGTGTTGCTTTTCTGAAAAGCTATCCGGGTAAGGGCCCAAAGGAAAGTCTATGGGCTTATCCGTAATGTCTTTCCAATCCATACTTTGGTCTTTGTGCGGCCTGGGTTCACTATTTACAAATGCTGCTACATCCCAGGCCTGGGCATCAGTGAGGATGGGATGTTTCCATGAAGTTCCGAAAGGCATATTGTTTTTCACAAAATCTACAAAATTACTCAACTGACAGGTTCCCGCTCCATCATTATAGCTGTTTTTGCCCCACAAAGGTGGAAAGATATATCCGATACCATTGGGGTTCAACATTCCCTGGCCGTTTTTACCATGACAGCTTTCGCATTCCACTGTAAATACCTGCTTGCCTGCAAGCGGATTCGCAGCCCTGTCCAGGTAAGCTACTTTTTCCAAGGTCGTTCCTTTAGGCGCTGCTCCTTTGGGCACCCCCTCGCCGAGCCACTTTATGTAAGCGTATATTGAGCGCATCTCAAGGGTAGAACTATCCATTGCTTTACCATTCAGGCTTCGCACAAAGCAATCATTTATCCGATCATAGATCGTTTGTGCAGAATTGTTTCGAGCCCTGAATTTCGGATACGTAGAATACACTTTACCAAAATTATTTCCAAAGGGTTTTGTACCGCCATTCAAATGGCAATTTTCACAATTCATTCCATTGCTTACATGGGCCACCATTCCTTTTGGCCCTAAATAATAAGCAGTGTTGACAATAAGCCTGTATCCATAAAGTATTAATTTCCCACTATCGGTATTAATTGGAATTTGGCTGGAATCTTTCCCAATCCAAACAGAATCAGTTGATTTCTGTGAAGATTTTATAGTGATATTTTTTCTTGTTTTCCTATCATTATCACAACCAGTAATGGTTTGCACAACAATCGCAAATACGATAATAAAAAAAAGTGCAATTGAAATTCGATTTGTATTCAAAATAATTCCTTCATTTTATAATCAAATTATGATGCCGATAATTTGAATTTTGAAACGCAAAACTCGCGCTTTAAATGATACAAATGGAATCGCAATTTGTAATGGCGGATTACTTTTTGTTATCGTTCTTACCGCTTCATAATTCTGGTTGTATAGTTTGCGATGGAATGAAAGTTTTTTATTTCGTGAATAAGAGTGAGTTATCTTTCAAATTTTAAATGTAGAGAAGGTGGCAGTAAAGCAACAAATACCGATGATTCTTATTTAGGAGAATTGGTTTTTTAAAAATTATTATAGATTCCAATTAATATTTTTTTGTGACGATGTTGATGCAACGTTTTCAAAGAAATAGTTGTCAGGATAAAAAAAAGATATGCGACTGATTTATCTAACTCTGTTAACCTGCATCGTGTTTTTATCATGTAAAAAAAATACTTCTGATTCTCAGTGTGATTATCAGATTCAGGATTCATCTGTTCTGGCTAATAAACTCATCGGCTCCTGGAAATGGATCCAAACCCGATCAGGCGCTACTGGGGAAGTATCTCAGGCTGACACCTTGAGAATTTTGACATTCAGGCCCGATTCTACTTTTAGCTATATTGAGGGAGCAACGATTCTTGCTCAAGGTAAATGGAGTTTGAAAATTGATCCCGGCTCATTTTTGGGCCTCAGTTTAGATTTAGTTCCTCCGAGTCATCACCTAACGGGCAGCGTTTTCATTTGTAATAATCAAACGAATCAAATGGTGCTTTTCTATAGCTACCTTGATGCACCTGACATTTTTTTTGAAAGAATAAATTAAAAATTGCCATTCGATTCAGTTCTTCAAAAAACACTGACGTAACCTGGATAATTAGAGCCATTTGGTTTGAGTCGAAAATATTTTACGTTTATGATACGGCGTTATATCTCTTAGCATTTTGAAAATAATTTTAGCGATGTAATATTCAGTAAAGCAATAAATAACATGGATTTCTATCTTCTTCTTCGAGTTTTATAGAGATAGTCTGTTCCGCTCCGTCCTTTTTGGAGTATTGGCCTCACCCCCAACCCCTCTCCGAAGGAGAGGGTCGTGAAACTCAATGCTGGTATGCATTTCATTAAGATTTATAATTTTTAGCAGGACAATAAGAATTTTTTTGTAAATGTTGGCGCTCATTGGTAGCAGAACGGCCGTCTTTTCCCTTATTTTTTGTTCTTTGTTTCTTGCTTCTTTTTTTTGTTCTTTGTTTCTAATTTCCTTCACGCAAACGGCCATTCCTTTTGTATACTTGCTTTAATAAAATAAACAATGGTTCCCAAAAAAATTACAATCAATCCACTGAGCATTAATTTACTTCCGGTAGAGACAAGAATAAACAACCACATCGCAATCGCGAGGTATACAGGCAAAGGAAACAATGGCATTTTATAAGGGAATTCATCGCTGTTTCTTTTGCTTCGCAAAATGAGCAAACCAACGGCCTGCCCAACAAATTGAATCATTATTCTCATTGCAAGGATGGCGCTGATGACTTCACTCAATTTTAAAAACATGCTAAAAATAAAAGCCACGCTTCCTAAAAATAATAAGGATACGTAGGGGAAATTTTTAGTAGGATGCAACTTTGCAAATACTTTAAAAAATTCTCCATCTTCTGCTGCGGCATAAGGGATACGGCTATAGCCAAGCGTTGCAGAGAACACCGATGCAAAGGCAACCCACAAAATAAGACAGGTAACAATGATTGCTGCATTATGCCCCAGCAGCGTTTCCATAAATTCGCTGATTACAAATTCACTATTTTTTGCCTGTTCCCACGGAATGACACTTACCACACTCACATTCATAAAAAAGTATAAAAATGCTATCCCAATAATTGAAATAAACATACTGCGTGGGATATTTTTTGAGGGATTCTTTATTTCGCTTCCCAGGTGGCAAACATTATAATATCCGAGGTAGCTGTAAACCGATTTTACACTTGCAAAACCAATAGCAGTTACAAAAGCATAATCAACACTAAGTCCTGAATTTATATTCCTGATTGGCGCCAAAAAATTTCCATGCACAATTCCTCCACTGATAATCCAAAACATGGTAATGATTACGCCGCTCCACAAAAAAATACTGATTTTACCTATCACATCAATTTTACGATATAATAAAATTACTATCAAAATAACCACGCCTCCACTCACTAATTTTTCTGTAAAAAAATTAAGGGGAACAAGGAAAGAAAAATATTTTGCGAAGCCGATTGCCGCTGAAGCGATTACCAGCGGCGCTTGTATCATTGTTTGCCAAACAAACAAAAAGCTCATCATTTTCCCGGCCCCGGTTTTACCATAAGCTTCTTTTAAAAAATTATAACTTCCTCCGGCTCTTGGAAAGGCCGCTCCCAACTCGCTCCAAACCATTCCATCTACAATAGATAAAAACGCTCCCGCTATCCACGCATACAGAAAATACGGACCATTCATCATCCCTATTACCATAGGTAAAGTAATGAACGGGCCAATGCCAACCATATCTGTCATGTTGATTGCAGATGCGTGCCACAGCCCAAGCCTTCTTTCCAGAGATGCCATTAATTAAATAAGTTGAAGGAAATAACAGTTGATAAAAAACCAATTTAGGAATAAAAATACTTAATTAAATTTTTCCTTTTTCAATAAATGCATTTCGGGATTTCCGACGGTGTCAACAGCCTGTAAAAAAGTATACTGATTTCAATTTTAGATTATCCAATATTGTGTTTGTCGTAGGGGCAATCCCTCGCGGTTGCCCTTTTAGAACGGGTTGCCCTGTTTGGGCACGGGCAAACCGTGCCCCTACTAATTAAAATTTCCCTTTTTTAGTTCTTCTACTGCGTGATTGACCGCCCTGGCTGTTAATGCCATAAATGTAATTGATGGATTTTGAGTGCCGGTTGAAGTCATGCATGCGCCATCAGTTACAAATACATTCGTGCACTCATGCATTTGGTTCCATTTATTTAATAAAGATGTTTTGGGATCCTTACCCATTCTTACGCCTCCGACTTCATGAATATCGAGGCCCGGCGCCTGTTTGCTGTCGTTAGTACTAATATTCTTACAACCTGCTTTATCCAACATCTCTGCACCTTGGTTTAAAAAATCTTTCAGGGATTTTTCATCATTATCATCATATCCTACATCAATAGATAATAATGGAATACCCCATTCATCTTTTT